>NZ_LZZU01000074.1:0-139240 GCF_014170355.1 Cupriavidus sp. UME77 | reverse complement strand
GGGAAAGAAGGGCGGCGCCGTGGGGGCGCCAGGCGTGGCAACCGGGTTGCCGCGCCGCGCGGCTCAGATCCAGCCGGATTTATGCAGCTTGCGCCAGAGCCCGCCGCAGGCCAGCACGGTCACCCCGATCACGGTCGGATACGCATAGTGGAATTGCAGCTCCGGCATGAAGTTGAAGTTCATGCCGTACAAGCTGAACACCACGGTGGGAATCGCCAGGATGGCGCCCCAGCCGGCCAGGCGTTTGACCACTTCGTTCTGGCCCACCGTGACCAGGGCCAGGTTCACCTGCACCGCGGTGGTCAGCATCTCGCGCACCACGTCCAGGGTGCGCACCAGGCGGCTGGCATGGTCCTCGATGTCGCGGAAGTACGCGCGCAGCTCCTTGGGCACCAGGTCCTCGTGCAGCCGGATCAGTTGTCCGCAGATCTCCTCGATCGGGTAGACCGCATTGCGCAGGCGCAGCACCTGGCGCTTGATGTGGTACAGGTGCTCGATCGCGGCACGGTCGAACTCGTCGCGGAAGATACCTTGCTCAAGCTGCTCGAAGCCATCCTCGAGCCGGGTGACGATGGGCATGTAGTGGTCGACCACGAAATCCATCAGCGCGTAGAGCACGTAGCCCGGGCCGTTGGCCAGCGCGCGCGCGTCGCTCTCGCAGCGCTCGCGCACCGGGGCGTAGCTGCTGCTCACGCCGTGACGGACCGACACCACATAGTTGGGGCCGACAAACAGGTGGGTCTCGCCCACCACCACTTCGTCGTCTACCAGCTGTGCGGTGTTCAGCACGATGAAGATGGAGTCGCCGTAGGTCTCCAGCTTGGGGCGCTGGTGGGCATCAAGGGCATCCTCCACCGCCAGGTCGTGCAGGCCAAACTCCTGCTGCACCTTGCGCAGCAGCGGCAGGTCCGGTTCATGCAAGCCCAGCCAGACAAAGGTGCCCGGGACCGAGATTGCGTCACTGATCTGGTCCAGGGCGACATCACCCACGCGCTTGCCGCTGCGGTAGGCCACACTGTTGACGATCGCGCCCATGACTGCTCCCTTATTCAGATGGCGCAATCGTAACAAGAGCGCCGTCAACGCGCCGCATCCGGCACTGGTCTCGGGTCATCCGGCATTTGTTACAGTTCTGCACCCAGACGAAGTTAGAATGTCCCATTTCCACGGTCACCGACTATGTCCCAGAAGAAATCGCCACGCTTCGAGCTGCGCAGTGGCAATGTCGACGCCCTCCTCCTCGCTCTCAAGACCACCGACATCGCAGCGCTGCGTGACGATCTCCTGTCCCGCTTCGAATCGACCCCCGATTTCTTCTCCAACGATGTGGTGGCCCTGGACCTGCGCCGGCTGGAAAACGACGACCAGGTGGCCCTGGACACGGTGATCGAGACCCTGGCCCAGCTCAAGGCCCGCGCTATCGGCGTGGTGGCCCGCGAGGCGCAGCGGGGCTGGGCCGAGTCGTTTGGCCTGCCGCTGCTCGACAGCCAGAGCCGGCGCGGTGGCCGGGACGAGACCCCGCCTGCCGAGCCGGCAGGCCCCTCCCCGGCCGAAGCCCTGGCCGACGCCCAGGCTGCGGCCCAGGCCGAGGCAAAGGCGGCGGCCGCCGAAGTGGAAGCCGCCGCCACGGCCGCCATTGCCGAAGCCGCGTCGCGCAGCGTGCCCACCATGCTGATCGACAAGCCGCTGCGCTCCGGCCAGCAGATCTACGCCGCCGGCGACGTGGTGATCCTCGACCTGGTCAGCTACGGCGCCGAGGTCATCGCCGAAGGCAACATCCATATTTATGCCCCGCTGCGCGGCCGCGCGCTGGCGGGGGTCAAGGGCTACGCGCAGGCGCGCATCTTCTGCACCTGCCTGGAGCCCGAACTGCTCTCCATCGCCGGCATCTACCGCACCGCCGAACTGCCGCTGCCCGCCGATGTGCTGGGCAAATCGGCCCAGGTGCGGCTGTCCGGGGAGAAACTGATTCTCGAACCGCTCCGGATGAAGTAACACCCGCCGCAGAGCCCAAACCACAGCAGCGCAAGCTTCAACCATTACTGGATCCAAGAGCCATGGCAAAAATCATCGTTGTGACCTCCGGCAAGGGAGGCGTAGGCAAGACCACCACCAGCGCCAGCTTTTCTGCCGGCCTGGCCCTGCGCGGCCACAAGACTGCCGTGATCGACTTCGACGTCGGCCTGCGCAACCTCGACCTGATCATGGGTTGCGAGCGCCGCGTGGTGTACGACCTGGTCAACGTGGTACAGGGCGAAGCCAACCTGAACCAGGCCCTGATCAAGGACAAGAAGTGCGAAAACCTGTTCATCCTGCCGGCCTCGCAGACGCGCGATAAAGACGCGCTCACCAAGGAGGGCGTGGAGAAGGTCATCAATGGCCTGGTCGACATGGGCTTCGAGTACATCGTCTGCGACTCGCCCGCGGGCATCGAGTCCGGCGCCCTGCTGGCCATGTACTTCGCCGACGAGGCGCTGGTCGTGACCAACCCCGAGGTGTCCTCGGTGCGCGACTCGGACCGCATCCTGGGCATCCTGTCGTCCAAGACCAAGCGCGCTGCCGAAGGCGGCGACCCGATCAAGGAACACCTGCTGATCACGCGCTACAACCCGAAGCGCGTGCACGGCGGCGAAATGCTGTCGCTCACCGATATCCAGGAAATCCTGCGCATCAAGCTGATCGGCGTGGTGCCGGAATCCGAAGCGGTGCTGCACGCGTCCAACCAGGGCACGCCGGCCATCCACCTGGAAGGCTCCGACGTGGCCGACGCCTATGGCGACCTGGTGGACCGCTTCCTCGGCAAGGACAAGCCGATGCGTTTCACCGACTACCAAAAGCCGGGGCTGCTTTCGCGCATCTTCGGCAACAAGTAAGGGGGGTCTACCATCATGTCGATTCTGTCCTTCCTGCTCGGCGAGAAGAAGAAGTCCGCCTCGGTTGCCAAGGAGCGGCTGCAGATCATCCTCGCCCATGAACGCACCGGCCATTCCGCGCCGGCCGATTACCTTCCCGCCTTGCAGCGCGAGCTGGTCGCGGTGATTTCCAAATACGTAAAGATCAGCGACCAGGATCTGCGCGTGAGCCTGGAACGCCAGGACAATCTCGAAGTGCTCGAGGTCAAGATCGAGATCCCACAGGGATAACCCTGAGCCGGGCCAGCACTCCCCGGCCCGCTCTTCTGGCGGCGGCGCTTCACCGTGAAACGCCCGCCTGGCCTGCCTTGGTGGCCTGCGCGCGCTCGCGCTGCCGGCACCATCCCCACGCGGTGGGGTACACGAGTAACGCTGGCTTCATCTCGCGATGCACCATTGTGTGGATTTGTCGCGGCGTCACAACGCTTTTGCACCAATTGCCAGCTTAGAGACTGCCAACGGCGTGCATTAGTGTCTAAATCTTTTCTGTTTTGTTAAATTTTCGCGGGCGTTTACACGAAACGTAAACTCGTCAGCCGTCGCGATCCGACCGCTGACACCACAGAATAGAAAAGGAGCCACATGAAGAAATCAGCCCTGACCCTCGCACTTGGTACGCTGCTGGCCGGCAGCGCCTACGCACAAACGTCCGTGACCCTGTACGGCATTGCAGACGTGAGCATTCGCTACACGAACAATTCCAACCAGGCCAACAACAGCCTGTACCAGATGACCGACGGCGCTGTGACGCAAAGCCGTTGGGGCCTGAAGGGCAGCGAAGCCCTCGGCAACAACCTGAAGGCGATCTTCCAGCTGGAAAGCGGCTACAGCCTCGACAACGGCTCGATGAATTCGTCGGGCGTGCTGTTCAATCGTCAGGCTTATGTGGGTCTGGCAGGCGATTTCGGCACCGTCAAGCTGGGCCGTCAGTACACCGAAGGGTTTAACTTCTTCGGCGACTTCGATCCGCTGACCATCGGTAACTACCAAGCCAATGCCTGGCCGTTCTTCCTGACCCAGTTCCGCGCCAACAACGTCGTGAGCTACGGCGGCAAGTTCAGCGGCCTGGACGTGGGTGCCAGCTATGGCTTCGGCGAGCAGCCGGGCAGCCTGACCAAGGCCAGTTCCACCGGCAAGCCGTACTTCGGCGCTCGTGCAGCCTATACGGTTGGTCCGTTCGCCTTCGGCGGTGTGTACCAGGAAATCCGCGACACCTTCGGCAACAAGCAGCAAATGTGGGGCGCGGCTGGTAAGTACTCCATCGGCCCGGCGAAGGTATTCCTGGGTTATGTCGGCGGCAAGGACAAGACCGGCCAGATCGACACCAACTTCATGAACGTTGCCGGCAATCCGGTTCCGGTCGGTGGCAACGCCGTGAACAACCCCCGCAAGGATGCCCTCGGCTACCTGGGCCTGACCTATCAGGCAACCCCGGCCCTGGCACTGACCGGCGTGTTCTACGGCGACCACATCCAGAACAAGAATGGCCTGTCCAACAACGCTGGCAATCGCTACACCGGCGTGCTGCTGGCCGAGTACTCGCTGTCCAAGCGCACCCAGGTCTACGGCACCGTGGACTACAACAAGGTGACTGGCGGCGTGACGACCGAACTGCCGGGCAAGAACAACCAGACCGGTGCAGCAGTCGGTATTCGCCACATTTTCTGATTGTCCTTGTCGGCATGCCCCGCGCTCGCGCGGGGTAATGCCTGACTGCAAGAAAGCACCTTCGGGTGCTTTTTTGTTTTTCAGCGCAGCATGGGCAAGCGCAGATGCCAGGTGACACTGCCATCGGCTTCAGTTCCAGCCTCAGCTCCAGCTTTGGCATCCGCGCCGTGATCCGCATCGAGCGCACCGCCATGGCGCAACAGCACGCGGCGGCAAAACTGCAGCGCCGGCGTCCCGGCACGCGCGGCCCGCCACGCATCGGCATCGGCATCAGGCACGAAGACAATGGAAATCCGGCAGAGGCGGCCGTCGAGCCGCTGGCACACCCGCGGCGGCGTGCTCCCGGCCGCGGACATCATGGCCAGCGTCATCAGCACGCGCAGGGCTTCCGACAGCATGGCGGCATCGCCCCGTATCCAGGCCTTGCGGCCAGCCAGGTCAAGTTCGGGCCTGGGCCCGGCATGCAGGCAGAGCGTGTCGGCGGACTCGCGCAGCAGCGCGGTCAGCTCTAGTATCTCCATGCGGTAACCGTGGGCGAGCTCGCGCAACAGACGCGCGATGTCGTCGGTAAGCCGCAGCGACGCCTGCGCATAGCCCGCCGCCTGCGCCACGAATGCCGCGTGCGCGCATGCGCACGGCACATCCTGGTGCAATTGCACCAGCGCCAGGATGGCACTCTGCGGCGAGCGCAGATCGTGTGACAACGCCCGCATGGCGGTTTGCCAGGATGCCAGCGCCGCGCGATCGCAGGCCGGCGCATCGACGGCGCCGCCGGCAGGCGGCATGGTGCCGATGGTGCCGATGGCGGGCATGTCTTGCCCGCCCTCTTCCATGCCCGCCCCCATCCTGTGGGCTAGACGCTCCAGGCAACGCGCGACAGCACGCAGGCCCGCCACCCAGCGCAGGATTTCACAACGCAGCCACGCCGTCATGGCGCCGCGCCGGTGAGTTCGAGACGGTAGCCATGCGTGTAGACGGGCAGCAGCCGCAGCCCGTGTTCCGGGTGCAGGGCAAGCTTGCTGCGCACCCGCGACATATGCGTATCGATGGTACGCGACAGCGGCGAGATCTCGCGCCCCCAGACCGCCGCCACGATATGGTCGCGCGACACGATGCGCCCTTCGTTGCGAAACAGCAGCACGGCCAGGTCGAACTCCTTGGGTGTCAGCCTGAGCGGCTGGGCGCGATGCGCCACCGTGCGCGCGGCGCAATCGATGACGTAGTCGGCCAGCGCCACCTGCGCGCCGCCGCTGCCCGGGTCCGGATAGGCGCGGCGCAGCAGCGAACGGATGCGCGCCAGCAGCTCGCCGCGACGCACCGGCTTGAGCATGTAGTCGTCGGCGCCCGTGGCGAAGCCGTCGACGATGTCTTCTTCCTGCGCGCGACAGGTCAGGAACATCACGGGCACGCGCCGGTCCAGGTTGGCGCGCACCCAGGTCAGCACCTCCTTGCCGGAAAGATCCGGCATCTGCCAGTCGAGCAGCAGCAGGTCGAAGTTCTCCTCGCGCAGTTGCCGCAGCAGGTCGCGGCTGCGCGTGAAGGTGGTGCAGGCATGCCCGGCCTCGCCGAGAATCTGCCGGATCAGGGCCGCCTCGGCGGGTTCATCTTCCAGTGATGCGATCTTCATACCCATGCAATTTGGCCGGAAAGGCTTGGGCGCCTGCCGGTCTCGCGGTAATTGGCGCCGCCGGCGCCAGGGATTGACCCGACTATGCGGGGCTATCCGTCATTAGAAGCCGCGAGAGAAGCCTGTCGGATGAGAAATTTCGCAATCTGCGGCGCCAGCTTCCATTAGCGATCCGCCACGCGGGCCGCGACGCTAAGATGCCCTGGCAATGCCGAGCACGAGGAGAGCGTTCATGCGAGTCGCAGTACTGGAGGACAACCCGGCGCGAGCCATCCTGCTGGAGCAGACGCTCAGGCTCAGCGGCCATGAGGCAGTGCGCTTTCGCGAAGGGGGCGCGCTGATGCAGGCGCTGCGCAGCGAGCCCTACGCGCTGGTGCTGATGGCCTGGGAGGTTCCCGGCATCCCGGCGCGCGACGTCTTGCTATGGATACGCCGTACCCTCGGCGATGCGTTGCCGGTGATGCTGCTGAGCCAGCACAACGACGACGACCATATCGCCCGGTGCTTCGCCCATGGCGCGGATGCCTTCCTGCCGCCGCCGGTGCGCCATGCCGAGCTGGCCGCGCGCGTCGATGCGCTGCTGCGGCGAATGGCGCCGGTAGCGCAAGCCTGCGGCGACCTTGAGCTGGGCGCTTACCGCTTTGTGCTGGCCGAGCGGCGCGCCTTCGTCAACGGCCGCCTGGTCAAGCTGGCGCCCAAGGAGTACGAGCTGGCGGTCTTGCTGTTTCGCCATGCCGGCCAGTTGCTGCTGCGCCAGACCATCGAGGAATCGGTCTGGCACCGCAGCATGCCGTCCGCATCGCGCACGGTGGACAGCCACCTGTCGCGCGTGCGCACCAAGCTGGCGCTGGAGCCGCGCAATGGCGTACGCCTGTCGGCGGTGTATGCCACCGGCTGCCGGCTGGACCTGATCGAGCAGCCGTGATGCGGCTGCCCGGCCCGTCAGTCCGCCTTGATGCCCGCTTCCTTCACGATGCGGGCGTTGTCGTCGTATTCCGCATGGATGGCCTTGGCGAACTGCGCGGCGGTACCGCCGGTGGGGACTTCGCCGCCCTTGAGCAGGCGCTCGCGCACCTCGGGCTCCTGCAGGGCCTTGTTCAGTTCGGCATTCAGCCTGGTGATGATGGCCACGGGCGTGTGCGCTGGAGCGAAGATGCCGAAGGTGGAGGTGAGGTTGGCCTTGGGGTAGCCCAGCTCGGCAAAGGTCGGCACATTGGGCAGCGACTCGATGCGCTTGGGTGCGCCCACCGCCAGCGCGCGCAGCCGGCCGGCCTGCATGTGCTGGGTCAGCATGGGGCTGGCGTTGGTGCTCATCACCTCGAACTGCCCGCCGAGGGCGTCGTTCATCTGCTGGCCCGCGCCCTTGTAGGGAATCAGGGTGAGGTCGGCCTTGGCCTTCGACTTGACCTGTTCCAGCATGACATGGCCCACCGTGCCCAGTCCGGACGTGGCCCAGCGCACCGAGCCCGGCTTGGCCTTGGCTTGCGCCAGCAGGTCCTGGAACGACTTGCCGCCAAAGCTCGACGTGGCGATCACCAGCACGGGCGAGTACATCACGCTCATGACCGGCGCGATGTCGCGCTGCGGATCGTAGTTGACGCGGCCCACGTGCGGATTGAGCGTGAGCGGGCTGGTCGAGGCAAAGCCCAGCGTGTAGCCGTCCGGCGCGGCCTTGGCCACGGCGTCGATGCCGATGCTGCCACCCGCGCCCGCCTTGTTTTCCACCACCACCGAGGCACCCATCTGGGCCGACAGGCGCTCGCCGAGCGCGCGTGCCACGGTATCGCTGATGCCGCCGGTGGGATAGGCCACGATCAGCCGGATCGGGCGCGCGGGATATGCACCAGCGGCACCAGCGCCGTCAGCGGCATTGGCAAGCGGGCACATCAGGGCCGCAGACACGGAGGCAGCAGCCAGCAGGGGAATTCGGTGGGAAGCGGACATGGCGGGGGACGACGAGGACAACGGTTGGAAGACGGAACAACGGAACGACGGAACAACGGAACTGGCCGTGCTGGCGCCGCCGGGCGGCCCGGAACCGGGCGCTGGACCGTCAGCACGCGTGCAGGAAACAGGCGCTATTTTATCCGATCGGCGCCGCGGCCCAGCGCGCGGTCCGGCACCCACGAGACAAAGAGCTCGTTGGCGCGGTCATAGAGCCGCCATACGGTGCCGCACTCGCGGCACGTGAACGTGAGCATGCTGAACGGCACGCCGGCGGCGCTCTGGCTGACCAGCGGCGCGGTGTGCTTGAGCACAAGCCGCTCATGCGGCTCGCGCCGGCGGGAATCCGCCGCTAGCGCCAGACAGTGATCGCAAGCGGGCCGGGAAGAGGTGGGGGAAGGTACGGCGGACGTCATGCCCGCCATGATGCCGCAAAAACGGCGCGCCATTCACCCTGGTCGTTCACCTTTGCTTCACCGTTGCGTTCACCCTTGCCGCGGTGCCAACGGCGCATGCGCCTTATCTGAAGCCCCGGAGCCTGCGGCAGCAGCCTGCGCCGCCTTCGGCGCGCGCTGCCCGAGCCACACGCTGGCCAGCACCAGCAGCGCGCCGGCCATCTGCGCCGGGCTCAGGGTCTGGCCGAGCACCAGGAAGCCCAGCGCGGTGGCGCTAACGGGGCTGAGCAGGCCCAGCGCGGACACCGCCGCGGTCGGCAAGCGGCCAATGCCACGGAACCAGAACGCGTAGCTCACGCCGGCACCGGCCACGCACAGCCACAGGTAGCCGAGCACGTTGGGCAGCGTCAGCCGCGCCGGCAGCGTCTCGAAGGCCAGCGCGAAGGGCAGCAGGAACAAGGCGCCCGCGGTGAGCTGCCACGCGGTGAGCACCAGCGGCGAGACCGGAGCCCGCCAGCGTTTGGCGAGCACCGTGCCCAGCGCCATCGAGACCGCGCCGGCGGCCGCGGCCGCCACGCCCACGCCGTCCAGCCGCGCGGCGGGCCCCAGCACCAGCAAGGCCACGCCGCCGATGCCGCCCAGCCCGGCCAGCCACGTCGCCAGATGCGGCCGCGCGCCCAGCAGCAGCCACGCCAGCAGCACCACCAGCAACGGCTGGATCGCACCCACGGTGGCTGCCACGCCGCCCGGCAGCCGGTAGGCGGCGATAAACAGCATGGCCTGGAACAGGCCAATATTGAGCACGCCCAGCACCGCCGCCTTCCACCACCAGCCGCCGCGCGGCAGTTGCCGGCCCCACGCCAGCATCGCCAGGCCGGCCGGCAGCGCGCGGATCACACCGGACAGCAGCGGCTGCCCCGGCGGCAGCCACTGGCTGGTGACCAGGTAGGTGCTGCCCCAGATCAGGGGCGCCGAAGCGGTCAGCAGGACATCCGCCGTGCGTACCTGAACCTGCGGGGCAGGCGTGGAAGACGGCGAGGATGGGCGCGCCGCGAGCAGCGTTGGCGAGACGGGTTGGGGGGCGGGCTGAGGGTCGGCTTTCATGTCGTCATGGCTCCATTTTCTTCAAGACAACATTCTTGATATCAAGATATAAAATCCACTTTACGAACTGAAAGCCTTGATGTCAAGATTCTCGTCAACCCGAATCAACAACAGCCCACCATGGCCACCCGCGGCAAACCCAAGCCAAGCAGCGCGACGGCGCCCTCCCCGAAAGCCGGCAACGACGAGGCCCCCCAAGACGGGGGCGATCGCGTCGACCATATCCTGGCCCAGTGGGCGCGCGAGCGCCCGGACCTGGACGCCGCGCCGATGGGCATCATCGGCCGGGTCTGGCGCCTGGCGCGCCACACCGACCGCGCGGTGGAGTCCGCGCTGGCGCCGACCGGCCTGAACACCTGGGAGTTCGACGTGCTGGCCACGCTGCGCCGCTCCGGCCCGCCATATGCGCTGTCGCCGGGCGCGCTGATCGATTCGCTGATGATCACCTCGGGCACCATGACCAACCGGATCGACCATCTGGAGCGCGCCGGGCTGGTGCGCCGCAGCCCCAACCCGGATGACCGGCGCGGGCTGCTGATCGAGCTGACCCAGCCGGGCCGCGTGCGCATCGACCACGCGCTGGAAGTGCACGTGGCCAATGAGCATCGCTTGCTGGAGCGGCTCTCGGCCACGGAGCGCCAGCAGCTGGCAAGCCTGTTGCGGCGCTGGCTGCAGGGCTTCGAGGCGGCCGGCGAATGACGCGGCAGGCGAGGCGCATCGCAGCAACGCATGCGCCACGCCTGGCACGAACCCTGCAATCCGTCCTGCCTTTTCTCTGTTTCCCCCATTGCGTTTTTCCTCACTGCATCACGGAGCCCCCGCCACATGCGCTTGAACCTTAGCCCGCGCGCCAACGCGCTTGCCCACCGCCGCCGTCCGTCCTTGAAAGCGGCGGCCGCGCTCGCCGCCCTGCTCTGCGCCGCTGCCGCGCAAGCGGCGCCGGTGGAACCCGCCTACCAGCTGTCCCAGCAAGAAAAGCCGGCGCTGATCGCCACCCTCAAGGACCTGGTCTCGATCGAGTCCGGCAGCAAGGACATCGAAGGGCTGGACCGCATCGCCACGCTGATCCGCGACCGCCTGGCCGCGATGGGCGGCGACGCGCAGCTGATCGAGCCTACCGAGGTCTACCGCATGGACGACACGCCCAAGCAAGTGGGCAAGATGGTGATGGCGCAGTTCAAGGGCACGGGCAAGCGCAACATCATGCTGATCGGCCATATGGATACGGTCTACCTGCGCGGCATGCTGGCGCAGCAGCCGTTTCGCATCGACGGCGAGCGCGCCTACGGCCTGGGCATCGCCGACGACAAGAACGGCGTGGCGGTGATCCTGCATACGGTGGCCATCCTGCAGAAAATGGGCTTCAAGGACTACGGCACGCTGACCGTGCTGATCAACGGCGACGAGGAAATCAGCTCGCCGGGCGCGCGCGCCATGCTGACCAAGATGGGCAGCCAGCAAGACGCGGTGTTCTCCTGCGAAGCCACGCGCGTGACCGGCGACCGCCTGTCGCTGGCCACCAGCGGCATCGGCGCCATCTCGCTGACTGTGCACGGCAAGGCTTCGCACGCCGGCAGCTCGCCCGAGAATGGCCGCAACGCGCTGTATGAACTCTCGCACCAGATCCTGCAGATGCGCGACCTGTCCAACCAGGAGACCGGGCTCAAGGTGAACTGGACGATCTCCTCGGCCGGCACCAACCGCAACGTGATCCCGGCCACCGCCACGGCCCAGGCCGACGTGCGCGTGCTGCGCACCGCCGACTACGACAACCTGGAGCGCACGCTGCAGGAACGCATTAAGAAGCAGCTGATTCCCGATACCAAGGTCGAGGTCAAGTTCGAGCGTCGCCGGCCGCCGCTGGAAGTCACCGACGCCGCGCGCAAGCTGGCAGCGCACGCGCAAGGCGTGTATGCGGAGATCGGCGAGAAGCTGGCCGTGTACGACACCGCCGAAGGCGGCGGCACCGATGCGGCCTTTGCCGCGGCCGCCACCAAGGCGCCCGTGATCGAGCGCTTCGGCCTGCGCGGCTTTGGCGCGCACTCCAACGATGCGGAATACGTCGACCTCAACTCGGTCACGCCGCGCCTGTACCTGCTCACGCGCATGATCATGGACGTGTCGCAGGACAAGACCGGCCGCTGATCGGCTCGCCCAGCCTGTAGCGCGTGCCGGCCTGATGCCGGGCTGGCACGCTTCTCGCCTATGGAGAACGACAGGAGCGACGCAGAACAGGTCAAGCAGGTCTCCGAGCGCATCTTCGCATCACCGGCGAGCTCACCACGGAGCTGGGCGGCTCCATCGCCGAGCTCACCCAGGTCGGTGACACCATGATCCGGCAGATGCACGGCCACCAGGGCCAGCCCCTGGCCGACATGGCGCTGAACATGATCGACGTGGTCGACCGCAACCTGTATGAGCGCTCCTGCGACGTGAACACCGATATCGCCACGGGCCGCCGCGCGCAGGCTCAGGCGCGGGCTCAGGCCAGCTTTTTTCGCCCGCCCAGGTCTGGCAGGAAAATGGCCAGCAGCCCCAGCAACGGCAGGAAGGCGCACAGCTGGTAGACCGATTGGATGCCGTGCGCATCGGCCAGCTTGCCCAGCACCGCGGCGCCAATGCCGCCCATGCCGAACGCAAAGCCGAAGAACAAGCCCGACACCATGCCCACCTTGCCCGGGATCAGCTCCTGCGCGAACACCAGGATGGCCGAGAACGCCGAGGCCAGGATAAAGCCGATGATGAACGACAGCACGCCAGTCCAGAACAGGTTGGCATGCGGCAGCATCAGCGTGAACGGCGCCACGCCCAGGATCGACGCCCAGATCACGCGCTTGCGGCCGATGCGGTCACCGATCGGGCCGCCCAGGATGGTGCCGGCCGCCACCGCGAACAGGAACACGAACAGGTAGAGCTGCGAGCTCTGCCGCGACAGGCCAAAGCGCTCCATCAGGTAGAAGGTGTAATACGTGTTCAAGCTCGCCATGTAGAAATACTTGGAGAACACCAGCGCCATCAGCACCACCATGGCCCGCACCACGGTGCGGCGCGGCAGCGGCGCGGCGGCGGCAACAGCCTTGCGCTTGCGCGTGGTATGCGCCAGTTCGCGGCCATACCAGCCGCCGATCTGCCACAGCACGGCAATCGCCAGCAACGCCGCCAGCGAGAACCACGCCACGCTGCTCTGCTGATGCACGATCCACGCCGCCAGCAGCGGCCCGGTCGCGCTGCCCGCGTTGCCGCCAACCTGGAAGATCGACTGTGCCAGCCCGTGCTGCCCGCCCGACGCCATGCGCGCCACGCGCGACGACTCCGGATGGAAGATCGACGACCCGGTGCCCACCAGCGCGGCGGCCACCAGCAGCACGCCATAGGTCGGCGCCACCGACAGCAGCAGCAAGCCGCACAGCGTGAACCCCATGCCGATCAACAGCGACTGCGGCTTGGGATGCTTGTCGGTGTACAGGCCCACCACCGGCTGCAGCAGCGAGGCGGTGATCTGGTACGTCAGGGTCAGCAGCCCGATCTGGGTAAAGCTGAGGTTGAAGCCGCCCTTGAGCATCGGATAGATGGCCAGGATCAGCGACTGGATCATGTCGTTGAGGAAGTGCGAAAAACTGATCGCCCCCAGCACCCGGAAGCCGGTCCGTTCGGTGGCCTGCGCGGTAGTGGAAGTCTGGGCCACGCCTTGTGGCGAGGCATTCGCGCCGCCGGGCGCGGTTTCGATGCGGCTGCTCATGATGGAAACGGGGCTGAAAAGGCAATGGGGGAATCCTGGCGCTCATCCTAAATGGCACGATTCAGTCTGTCCTGCGAGAATAGGGCCAGAACCTTGGAGAAAAGGACATGCCGCGCCTCCCCCGCCCGATCACACAGCGAAGCGCCGAAAAAGCCGAAAGCGCCGAAAGCGCCGCGCCCACGACACCCGCCTCCCCCCGCGCCGACACCTACTCCAAGTCGCCCGACTACCTGCGGTACGACCGCAGCGCCATGCCGGTCACCGCCATGGCCGCCGACTACGTGCCCGGCCACGTTACCAAGCCACACCAGCACCCCAATGCGCAACTGGTGCACGCGGTGCATGGCGTGATGGTGGTCGCCACCGCCGAAGGGCAATGGATCGTGCCCCCCACGCGCGGCATGTGGATGCCTGGAGGCATGCTGCACTGGATCCGCATGGTCGGGCACGTGCGCATGCGCACCGCCTATATCCGGCCGGACGCCGCTGACAACCTGCCCACCCGTTGCACCGTGCTGGGCATCACGCCACTGCTGCGCGAACTTATCCTCGCCGCGATCGATATCCCTTCGCCCTACGCGGAAGCGTCCCGGAACGGGCGGCTAATGCGGTTGTTGCTGGACGAAGTCATGCTGGTGCCGACGTTGCCGTTGCACTTGCCGCGTCCTGCCGATGCGGGATTGCGGGAGATTTGCGATGCGATTGTCGGGGCGCCGGATACAGCGCTGACTTTGGCGCAATGGGGAGAGCGGCTGGGAGTGGATCCCAAGACCATCCAGCGGCGCTTTGCTCGGGAGACCGGGATGACGTTTGGGCAGTGGCGGCAGCAGGCTCGGTTGCTGTCCGCGTTGGAGGGGCTGGCCGCCGGGGCTAAGGTGGTGGATGTGGCGTTGGATCTGGGGTATGAGAGTCCTAGTGCGTTTTCTACTATGTTCAGGAGGCAGTTTGGGGTGCCGCCTAGTGGGTTTTTTCGGTGAATTTTTGGGGGGTCAAGGGGGGGACTGTTGGCTCTTGTCCAAGCTTCGGATTTGATTGATACGGCGTTGGCTTTTGCACCCAAGGTGCCGTACGACGGGTTGGTCGTTGCTTATTTCATCGGCGTTGGTTTTTGCACCCAAGGGCCATACGACATCCCCCTGCGGGGGCTGCCGGTCACTTTTCTTTGACCGGCAAAGAAAACTAACGAAAAGAAAGCCGCCCTGCCGGGAGCAGAGCAATCGGGCTTATGTGGGGCGGTGGTTGCGTCGTACGGCCCGGAGTGTTGGCTGGCGTGTCCAACCGGCTTGTAGGTCATCTCTATAGCATGACCCAATGGTCACGTGGTGGTGCCCCTGATCGCTTTGCTCGGTGCGCGTTCGGGCATCTGCCGTTCGCGGTGCGCAGCGCCACGATCCTGCCTGCCTTGGTGGTTTCGTGGTTTTGTCTCTGGCGGCGGGCGCCCGGCCATTTGATGCCCTGCCGTACCGGCGCGAGCGGTGCCTTACTCTCAACTCCCCTGGTTTCGTGGTGGGCACCGTGGCCCGTGCGCGAGGGCCGCGCTCACACACACGTTCGGACATCACCGCGCTCGTCCTCCGAGACAAAACCACGAAACCAGCCACACCCGAAACGGTGCAGCACTTCGCCGCGCGAACGGCAGATGTGTGAATGGTCACCGCAAGCGAGGTCAGGGGCTGCACGACGTAACCCATAGGTCATGCAGAAATGATGTCCTTGGGGCCGGTAGGATTCGCTAGCCAACACTCCGGGCCGTACGACGCAACCACCGAGGCAAAAACAGCCTGATTGCTCTGCCCCCGGCAGGGCGGCTTTCTTTTCGTTAGTTTTCTTTGCCGGTCAAAGAAAAGTGACCGGCAGCCCCCGCAGGGGGATGTCGTATGGCCCTTGGGTGCAAAAACCAACGCCGATGAAATAAGCAACGACCAACCCGTCGTACGGCACCTTGGGTGCAAAAACCAACGCCGCTAAAAAAACCACCAGCCAACACAGCAAAAGCCAACTGGTCACCCCCCTTTCAAATCTCCAAATACCTCTCCACCAACCTAGCCCAATAAGCCGCCCCAACCGTCAAATTCTCATCATTAAAGTCATACCCAGCGTTATGCAGCAAAGGCTGCCCCGCCCCGTTCCCCATCCGCACAAAACACCCCGGCCGTTGCTGCAGGAAGTAAGCAAAATCCTCGCTCCCGGCGATCAGCGGGAAATTCGCCACCACCTTGTCGGGTCCCACCAGTTCCTCAGCCACCTGGCGGGCGAACTCGGTCTCGCGCTCACTGTTGATCAGCACCGGGTAGCCCCGGATGTAATCGATCTCCACCGTAGCGCCATAGCCCTCCACATGCGAGGTCACCAGCCGCCGGATACGATCCTCCAGCGTGCGCCGCACATCGGGGCTGAACGACCGCACGCTCAACTCTAGCTTGGCGCTCTCGGGGATCACATTGGGCACATGCCCGGCATGCAACGTGCCGATGGTGACCACGGCGGTTTCGTTCGGGTCGATATTGCGCGACACAATGCTCTGCAGCGCCATCACAAGGCTGCCGGCGACCAGGATCGGGTCGATCGACTGGTGCGGGCGGGCCGCGTGGCCGCCCTTGCCGCGGATGGTGATGGCGACCGTATCGCAGGCCGCCATGAAGGGGCCGGCGCGGAACATGAAGGTGCCGGCTTCCACGCCGGGATGGTTGTGCAGGCCGAAGATCGCGTCGCAGGGAAAGCGCTCGAACAGGCCGTCGGCGAGCATGCGCTCGGCGCCGCCGCCGGCGCCGATTTCCTCGGCGGGCTGGAAGATCAGGTTGACGGTGCCGTTGAAGTTGCGTGTGCGGGCCAGCTGGCGCGCCGCGCCGAGCAGCACGGTGGTGTGGCCGTCGTGGCCGCAGGCGTGCATCTTGCCGGCGTGGATGCTGGCGTACGCCAGGCCGGTGCGCTCATGAATGGGCAGCGCGTCCATATCGGCGCGCACGCCGACGCTGCGCGGACTGTCGCCCTGGCGCAGCGTGCCGACCACGCCGGTGCCGCCAACGCTGCGCGTCACCGCGTAGCCCCAGCCTTCGAGCTGGGTGGCGACCAGTTCGGCGGTGCGCACTTCGTCGAAGGCGAGCTCGGGATGCTGGTGGATGCTGTGGCGAATGGCTTCCAGCTCGGCGCGGCTGTCGACGGTGTCGGCCAGTTCACAGAATCGGGAAGCGCGGGAAGTGGAGGTAGCGGAGGCGGCGGGTCGGGTCGCATGCGAGTCGGCGAGAAGTGACTCGATCAGTTCGGGGGCGTGTTCTGACATGGCAGTACTCTTTTTCTCGATGCCCCTTTGCGAGGCGTAGGGCGTATAGAAAACAGTATTTCACGCTGGGCGCAGAGCGCAAACGGTTTAACCCTTTGTAGCGAAATCAGCGTAACAACTGTTGCGAACGGGGAACGTTCTCGCGTTCGTCGGGATCATGGGGAGATTTGCGGCCGTGGGGGCAGGTGTCGATAGCGGTACAAGTGACACTATTTGCGACACAACTAGCGACACAACCAGGGCCAGGCACGACGCTGGCTCCGCGTTGTGGTGCTCCCCTCTCCCGCATGCGGGAGAGGGGCTGGGGGAGAGGGCGGGCGCTCGTTACGCCGTCGTGCTGGAAAACACCATGGGCTTCGCTTTGCGTGGCTCCTAGCTAAGCCACCCCTCTCCCCGGCCCTCTCCCCATGAGGGGAGAGGGAGAGACAGCCGGCGTCATGGCGCGCGGTTTTGGCCCGCCCTACGCGTAGGCCACCACCGTCTGGCCCTGCTCGCCCAGGCCGTCGATGCCCAGGCGCATGGTGTCGCCCGCCTTGAGGAAGCGCGGCGGCTTGAAGCCCATGCCCACACCCGGCGGCGTGCCGGTGCAGATCAGGTCGCCGGGGTGCAGCGTCATGAAGCGGCTGACGTAGCTCACCAGCGTGGCCACGTCGAACACCATGGTGGCGGTGCTGCCCTTCTGCACGCGCTGGCCGTTGACATCCAGCCACAGGCCCAGCGCCTGCGGGTCGGGCACTTCGTCGCGCGTGACCAGCCAGGGGCCGACCGGGCAGAAGGTGTCGCAACCCTTACCCTTGTCCCAGGTGCCGCCGCGCTCGATCTGGAATTCGCGCTCGGAGACGTCGTTCACCACGCAGTAGCCGGCCACGTGCGAGAGCGCATCGGCGAGCGAGACGTCGCGTGCCACTTTGCCGATCACCACGCCGAGCTCCACTTCCCAGTCGGTCTTCTCGGAGCCGCGCGGCAGCATCACCGGGTCATTGGGCCCGTTGAGCGCGCTGTTGGCCTTCAGGAAGACGATGGGCTCGGCCGGCAGCGCCATGCCCGCCTCGGCGGCGTGGTCGGCGTAGTTCAGGCCGATCGCCACGATCTTTCCGATGCCGGTCCAGGGCACGCCGAAGCGCTCGGCCTGCACCACCGGCAGCGTGGCCGGGTCCAGCTTGGCCAGGCGCGCCAGCGCTTCGGCCGACAACGCCTGCGGCCCGAGGCCGTCCAGCACGCCGGACAGGTCGCGCACGCGGCCTTCAGCATCGATCAGACCCGGGCGTTCCGCGCCCGGCTTACCCACACGTACTAGTTTCATCGTTTCCCCTTGGCTTCGGTGGCGATGTGGCCGGCGGGCTCGGAAAGGGTCCGCGCGACCACGGTCAGGACTTCTTTTGCAGTGTTCTCGGAATGCTGGCGCAGCACCTGCGCCAGCCGCGGCCGGCCCGGTTCGCGCAGCGCGGCCATGATGGCCTCGTGTTCCGCGTGCGACTCCTGCCAGCGCAGCATATCCGCATTGGCGGCGCCGCGCGCGCGGTGGACCTTGCTCATCAGCATGGCGTAGATGCCGGCCAGCACGGGGTTGGCCGCGCCGTCGATGATCAGCTGGTGGATTTCCTGGTTGGTGCGGAAGTACTCGGTGCGCCGCCCGGCGGCGTGAGCCTCCAGCATGGTCTGGTGCTTGCGCTCCAGCCGCGCCATGGCCACCTCGGACAGGCGCGCCGCCGCGAGTTCGCCGGCGGTGGCCTCCAGCCCGTGCAGCGTCTCGAAGGTCGAGCGCAGTTCATCGAGATCGAGCGGGGCCACGCGGTAGCCGATGTACTGCCGATGCAACACCAGGCCTTCGGACACCAGCACCTTGAGCGCCTCGCGCAGCGGCGTCTTGGAGACGTCGAACATCTCGCAGAAGGCGCGCTCGTCGATGCGCGCGCCGGGGGGCAGCTCGCCCTCCTCGATCATGGTACGCAGCCGCGCGGCGATTTCGGCCGACATGCCGAGGGTGCGCAGGCGGGTGGATTTAGGAAGCGTTTGAGTCACAGACATCACCGAGATGGGGAACATGCACCACAAGAAGGCTAACACATCCCAAAATTGTGCGTTCGCATAACAATAAAATCAACGACTTACGAGAGTTGTAATTACAGATTACGTATCCTATACTCCGTCCCAGTTGCGCGACACACAACACAAACCGCCTAACATTCCCCCAAAGGAGACAAGCGTCATGCAAACGACAAGCCGGGCTGCAGCGCTAACGGAGACGAAGAGCTCCGTGCGCTGGAAGATTTTCCTGATGATGTTGTTCCTCATCGCCATCAACTACATCGACCGGGCCTCGCTCTCGGTCGCGATGCCGCTGATCGCCAAGGAGTTCGATCTCAGCCCTACCATGCAGGGCCTGATCCTCAGTTCTTTCTTCTGGACCTATGCGGTCATGCAGATTCCCGGCGGCATGCTGGCGGACAAGTACAAGCCGCGCATCGTGATCGCCACCGCCACCGTCTTCTGGGGCGCGTTCCAGGCCCTGGCGGCCGTGTGCACCAGTGCCGGCGCGCTGTTGCTGACCCGGCTCGGGCTGGGCGCGGCCGAGGCGCCGATCTACCCGGCCGGCGGCAAGCTTAATGCGATCTGGATGACGCAGAACGAACGCGGCCGCGGCGCCACCCTGCTGGACGGCGGCGCGCCGCTAGGCGCGGCGCTCGGCGCCATCATCATTACCTGGCTGATCACGGCGCTGGGTTCCTGGCGCCTGGCCTTCGTGGTCGCTGGCGTGGGCACCGTGCTGGCCGGCATGCTGGCGTGGTACTACGTGCGCAACTCGCCGCGCGAGCACCGTGGCGTCAATGAGCTGGAAGCGAGCTACATCGAAGCCGCGCAAGCCAGCGAGCACCGCGCCGAGCCGGCCAACCTGTCGGGCCGCTCGCTCGACTTCCTCAAGTACCGCTCCGTGTGGTGCATGGCGACCGGCTGGATGTGCTTCAACAGCGTCTTCTACGGCCTGCTGACGTGGATGCCCAACTACCTGAACAAGGTGCACGGCTTCGACATCAAGCAGATGGGCGGCGCCAGCTTCATCATCTTCTTCTCCGGCTTTATCGGTGAACTCATCGGCGGCTGGATCGCCGACAAGTGGAAGGCCGCGGGCGGCGCGCCCAACCTGGTGATGCGCACCCTGTTCGGCATCGCCGCCGTGGTGGCTACCGTATCGATCTTCTCGGTGGCGTACGTGAAGGATCCGGTGGTGGTGGTGGCCCTGCTCTCCTCCACGCTGTTCTTCCTGCGCTGGTGCGGCCTGTACTGGTGCATCCCGTCCATCCTCGGCACCCGCAACAAGGTGGGCGTGCTGGGCGGCATCATGAACCTGGGCGGCAATATCGGCGGCATCACCGTGCCCATCATCGTCGGCATGATCGTGCAGTTCACCGGCTCGTACTTCCTGGCGCTGATGTTCTTTGCCGCCGCCGGCGTGGGGCTGCTGATCTCCTCGACCGCGATCGACTACGAGAAAAAGCTGCCGGTCTGAGCGCAGCGCGACCTCCACAGCTAGCCATACAGTCGCACGCGCCGCGCCGGCACATGCCGGCAGCGGCGCGGCATCTCCTAAAGAGCATTACCCCATGACCAAACGCACCCTCCTCGGCATGCTCACGCCGTCGTCCAATACCGCGCTGGAACCCATCACCAGCGCCATGGTGAGCGGCCTGCCCAATGTCAGCGCGCATTTCTCGCGCTTCACCGTCACCGAGATCTCGCTGCGCGACCAGGCACTTGGCCAGTTCGACCTCGACAAGATCATCGGCGCGGCCAAGTTGCTGGCCGACGCACGCGTGGATGTGATCGCGTGGAACGGCACCTCCTCCGGCTGGCTCGGCTTCGAGAAAGACCAGGCGCTGTGCCGCCAGATCACCGAGGCAACCGGCATTCCCGCCACCACCTCGGTGCTGGCGCTGAACGAAATCCTGGAAAAAACCGGCGCGGTCGACTTCGGCCTGGTCACGCCCTATCTCGACGATGTGCAGCAACGCATCGTGCAGAACTACAAGCGCAACGGCTTTAACTGCACGGCCGAGCGCCACCTCGACCTGCATGTGAACTACAGCTTCGCCGAAGTGGAAGAAGACACCATCCGCCGCATGGTGCGCGAAGTGGCGCAGCACAAGCCGGCGGCCATCACCACCTTCTGCACCAACCTGCGCGCGGCGCACCTGGTGCAAGCCCTGGAAGCCGAGACCGGCATCCCCGTCTACGACACCATCTCCACCGTAGTGTGGAAATCGCTGCGCCTGGCCGGCGTGGACACGCGCGCGCTGCGCGGCTGGGGCCGCTTGTTTGCCGAAGTGGAATGAAGGAGCAGGGCGCATGAACACCGAACTTGATCTTGTCATCCGCAATGCTGAAGTAGTCACCGCCTCTGACCGCTTCACCTGCGACATCGGCGTGCGCGACGGCCGCATCGCCATGCTGGGCCACGACCTGCCGCGCGCCGCGCGCGAGATGGATGCCACCGGCCTGCTGGCGCTGCCGGGTGGCGTGGATGGCCACGTCCACCTGGACCAGCCCATGCCCGACGGCATGCGCATGGCGGATGATTTTTTCACCGGCACGCGCGCTGCCGTGTGCGGTGGCACCACCACGGTGATCCCGTTCGCGGCGCAGGAAAAGGGCGGCTCGCTCAAGGCCGCGGTGGCGGACTACCATCGCCGCGCCGAAGGCCGCGCGGTGGCGGATTACGGCTTCCACCTGATCGTGGCGGACCCCACGCCGGAAGTCTTGCAGAATGAATTGCCCGAGCTGATTCGCAAGGGCTACACCTCGTTCAAGGTCTACATGACCTACGACGACCTGAAGCTGTCCGACCGCGAGATGCTGGACGTGCTCGACGTGGCCAAGCGCAACGATGCGCTGGTGATGGTGCATGCCGAGAACGCGGATTGCATCTCGTGGCTCACTGAAAAGCTGGTCGGGGAAGGGCGCATCTCGCCGCGTTTCCACGGCATGGCCCGGCCTGCGCTGGTGGAACGCGAAGCCACGCACCGCGCGATCACCTTTGCCGAGCTGGTCGACGTGCCGATCCTGATCGTGCATGTTTCCGGCAAGGAGGCGATCGAGCAGATTCGCTGGGCACAGGGCAGGGGGCTGCCGATCCTGGCCGAGACCTGCCCGCAGTACCTGTACCTGACTGCCGAGGATATGGGCTTGCCTGGCGATGATGGCTATGAAGGCGCCAAGTGCGTGTGCAGCCCGCCGCCGCGCGATCCGGAGAATCAGGCAGCCGTCTGGCGTGCGCTGACCAATGGCGTGTTCAGCGTGTTTTCCTCGGACCACGCGCCGTTCAACTATGACGATCCGCAGGGCAAGAAGCTGGGCGGCACGGCGCAGCCGTTTGACCACATTCCCAACGGCGTGCCCGGCATCGAGACGCGGCTGCCGCTGTTGTTTGATGGGATTGAGAAGGGCAAGCTTTCGCTGCATCAGTTTGTTGAACTGACTTCCTACCGGCCGGCACGGCTGTATGGCTTGTATCCGCGCAAGGGAACCATCGCTGTTGGCGCGGATGCCGATATTGCGTTGTGGGATCCTTCGCGGAAGGTGCGGATTGCTAATAGCGATTTGCATCATGCGGTGGATTACACGCCTTATGAGGGGATTGAAGTGACCGGGTGGCCGGTGCATTGCTTCTCGCGGGGCGAGCTGCTGGTGGAGGATGGGAGGTATCTGGAGCCGGCGCCAGGGCGGGGGAGGTTCTTGCCGGCGGGGGCGCCGTCGTTGGTTTGAGGATTGATGGTTTTAGTTTCGACTTCCACGGCTTAACTTCAAAGTCAGCTTCAAAGGCTCAAAGTCAACTGCAGTTTCACCACCCCTGCGGGGCGGCGACCTACTTTCTTGTCTTGCCAAGAAAGTAGGCAAAGAAGGCGCGCCGGATGGGGCGACACCCCCTCGTCGTCAGCCAAAAAGAGCGGCCGGGGGCCAAACTCACATCGCCTTAAGGCGATGCTCAGACATGGCCCCCTCTTTTCCGCTCTTTTTGCCTGCCGACGAGGCGCCCCATACGGCCTGGTACACCTTTACGGCTCGCTTCGCATCGCGTGGTGGGCGGCCCCTGATGGCCTGTTGGCGTGGCATTTTTTCCGGACGTGATCATGCGTATTCTTGTTGTTAATCCTAATATTTCCGAGAGCGTTACCGAGCTGATTCGCGCGGAGGCTTTGCGTACGGCTTCGCCGGGGACTGCGCTGACGATGGCGACGGCGCAGTTTGGCGTGGCTTATATCGAGACGCGTTTCGAGGCGCTGGTGGGGGGCTACGCTACGGCTTGCGTGGCGGCGGAGCATCAGGGGCAGTTCGATGGCCTGGTGGTGGCTGCGTTTGGCGATCCTGGGCTGGCGGGGTTGAAGGAACTGTTCAATGTGCCGGTGGTGGGGATGACAGAGGCGGCGCTGGCCAGCGCCTGCCTGCTTGGGCAGCGTTTTTCCATCATTGCGATTTCGCATCGGATCGAGGCCTGGTACCGCGAGTGCGTGGCGGCTAACGGGCTGACCTCGCGGCTGGCCAGCGTGCGTTCGCTGCAGCAGCCGCTACGCGATATCGGCAGCGTGCAGGAGGATCATGCGGCGCGGCTGGAGGAGCTGAGCCTGAAAGCGGTGCGCGAGGATGGCGCGGACGTGATCATCGTGGCCGGCGCGCCGCTGGCCGGGCTGGCACGTACGCTCAAGGACCGGATTCCGGTGCCGGTGGTGGATGGCGTGTCCAGCGCGATCCGGCATTGCGAGAGCTTGATTGCGCTGGCGCCCACTGGCGCGACGCAAGGCAGCTACGCGCGCCCGCCGCACAAGCCGAATCGCGGGTTGCCGCCGACGCTGGCGGCGATGCTGGACTAAATTGCGCCGCCGGGCGACGCACTCAGGCCGCCACCCGCAAACCCAGTTCGCCCAGGCTTGCGCGCAGCGCTTGCTTGAGCGGCGTGCGCGGCAGATCGCCCACCAGGGCTTGCAGCGCCGTGCCATCGAGCGCGTGCGGTACCTTCCACAAGTAAGCCATCTCGGCCAGCTCGCGCCACATGGGCACCACCGCGCCGCCTGCGCGGATCAGCCACCATGGCATGCCGCCCACGCGCGGTGCGTGCGCCATGCCGCTGGCTTCGGCCAGCGCGCTCACCAGTTCATCGCCCGTTAGCGTATGCCCCGCGAAATGCAGCACGGCATGGCCGCGCAGATCCGCGTGGCGGCGTGCCACCGCAACAAAGGCCTGCGCCAGGTCGGGCAGGTAGGCCCAGGCATGCGCGCGGTCGCGCGGGCCGGGATAGACCACCTTGCCTTGATCGAGCGACTTGGCGATCGCCAGGTCCATCCATGCGCCGCGCCCCGGGCCGCCGAAGAAATCGCCCGCGCGCAGGATCACGCTGCGCAGCCCGGGCGCACGCTCGCGCAGACCGGCCTCGATGGCGCGGCGGATCTCGCCCTTGCGCGCGCTGGGCCGCTCTGCGGTATCGGGGCGCAGCAGCGGCGGCATCGACTCGCCGAAGTTGTAGACGTTGCCGGGATAGAGCAGCAGGGCGTCCAGCGCCTGCGCCACCTCCATGCCACAGCGCGCCAGTGCTTCGGCGTGCTGCTCCCATTCGGTATAGACCGGGTTGAGCGCGTTCGCCACCACGCTGGCGCCGCGCGCGGCGGCGAGCAATTGCGCGGTGTCGGCCACGTCGATAGCCAGGCCGCGCACGTTGTGCGCCACCGTGCCCGCCAGCGGCCGGCGTGCCTGCGCCAGCACCGTCCAGCCGGCCGCGGCAAAGGCATCCACCAGGGCGCGGCCAAGCCGGCCGTTGGCGCCGAGTATCAATACGGTGTCGCGCACCTTGTTCTCCTGCATCGCGTTCTCCAGCATGACTTTCTCCAGCATTGCGTTCTCCTTGCGGCATCGCCTGAAGACCATTGTGGGCAATCCCTCGCTACGCCACAATTGCATGAAGATGCAATTCACGAATTCATTTTTGAATATGGCACCGGGCAAGGAGCGCCGGGCAAGGAGTGATGGAGAAAATGGCCGAAGCATTCGACTGGGCGCTGATGCGCTCCTTCCTGGCCGTGATGGAGGCCGGCAGCCTGCTGGGCGCGGCGCGCCAGCTTTCCAGCAGCCAGCCCACGCTGGGGCGCCACGTGGCGCAGCTGGAGGCGCAGCTCGGCGTGCCGCTGTTCGAGCGCACCGGCCACGGCCTGCAGCCAACAGAGGCTGCGCGCGCCATCGCCGGACATGCGCGCGTGATGCAGCAGGGCGCGGACGCGGTCGCGCGCGCGCTCACACGCGACCAAGCGGGCATTGCGGGGACGGTGCGCATCTCCGCGAGCCGCGCGGTGGCCAGCTACCTGCTGCCGCCGCTGCTGACGGACCTGCGCCTGCGCGAGCCGCAACTCGCCATCGAAGTGGTGTCGTCCAATGCCGTCAGCAACCTGCTGCGGCGCGAGGCGGATATCGCCATCCGCATGGTGCGGCCGGTGCAGGCATCGCTGATCGCGCGCAAGGTGGCGTCCGTGGCGCTATGCGCCTGCGCCCACGAGGACTACCTGCGGCGCAAGGGCGTGCCGCGCACGGCGCAGGACCTGCCGCGCTTCGACCTGATCGGCTATGACCACGACGACACGATCCTGCGCGGCTTTCGCGCCATGGGCGTGGAGATCACGCGCGAGGCGTTTGCAGTGCGTAGCGATGACGACATCGTGCTGTGGCAGTCGATCCGCGCCGGCCTCGGCGTGGGCTTTGCAGCGCGCTATATCGCCGCCGGCGATGCGCGCGTGCGCACGGTGCTGCCCGAGTTGTCCATTCCGCCGCTGCCGGTCTGGCTCACCGTGCACCGGGAAATCCGCGGCAGCGCGCGCATCCGCGCGGTCTACGACTTTCTGGCCAGCGCCATTCCCGCCGCGCTGGCGGCACCGTGAGCGCACGTTCTCACCGCCCTACGCATCCAGCCTGACATGCTCCGCGAGGTGGCTGACCACGGTGGCGATGCGCCGCAGATGCCGGGACTCCGGATGCGTCAGCAGCCACAGGTCGGTGTCGCACTCGTCCAGCGTGCCGGTGAGCGCCACCAGCTTGCCGCTGCGCCGCCCGATCATCAGCGAAACAATGCCGGCGCCGAGCCCCGCCTCGACGCCTTCCAGCACGCCGGCGATGCTGTTGACGCGGTACTGCGGCGCCACGCGCGGCAGGTGCTTGCGGCGCCAACGCACCGACGGGTGATCGGGCATGGCCTCGTCCGGCGCGATCCAGGGCAGCGTGGACAGCGCGGCAAGGTCGACGGCGCCGCCGTGCCCGGGAATCGCGATGCCGGCCGCCTCCACCAGCTCCCGCGCCGCGAACACCGCCACGCGCAAGGGGCCGAGGCACTTGCCGATCAGGTGATCGGGCGGATGGCGCGTGGCGCGCACGGCGATGTCGGCGTCGCGCCGGGTCAGGCTGACCAGCTCGTTGGTGGCGATCAGCTCGAAGCTTAGCCCGGGATGCCGGCGCCCGAGCGGCGCCAGTGCCGGCAGCACCATGCCATGCAGCACGGTATCGGTGGTGGTGATGCGCACCAGGCCCGACACCGTGCCTGCCGACACCGAGGCATGCGCGCGCGCCGCCTCCAGTTCGGCCTCGATGCGTTCGGCATGTTGTGCGAACTGCTGGGCGAGCTCGGTCGGCAGGTAACCCGCGCGGCTGCGCTCGAACAAGCGCCGCCCCAGCCCTTTCTCGATGCGCTGCAGCGCGCGGAACACGGTGGAGGCATCAAGCCCGAGCCGGCGCCCGGCTTCGGCCAGCGTGGCGCCGCGCACCAGTGCCAGCACCACGTCGAGATCGGGAGAGGAAAGTTGGTAGGGTATGTTCATTGCAGATTTGCAGTCATGACTTGCGCCAGCGCGCATTGTGATTGCGCTTTCGCAATCCTAGACTGCCTGCACTGCCACCACAAGGCGTGGCGGCAAACCCTGAAAAACCGAACCCGAACCCGAACCCAAAACAGCGAGGACCACCCGATGAAGCTCTACTACTCCCCTGGCGCTTGCTCCCTGGCCGTCCATATTGCACTGCGCGAAGCCGGCCTGCCGTTTTCGCTCGCCAAGGTCGACCTGGCCAGGCACAAGCTGAGCGAGCCGGAAAACGGCAGCGACGACTTCTACACGGTGAGCCCGCGCGGCTACGTGCCGATGCTGCAACTGGACGATGGCTCGCGCCACACCGAAGCCGCATCGCTGCTGCAATACGTGGCGGACCTTGCCCCGGGCAAGGCGCTGCTGCCGGCGGCCGGCACCCAGGCGCGCCTGGAAGCGGTGGGCTGGCTGACGCTGGTCTCCACCGAGCTGCACAAGGTCTTCAGCCCGTGGCTGTGGCACAAGGAAACCGCGCAGAGCACGCGCGAGGATTGCAAGGCCAAGGTGGCGCTGCGCTTCGCCGAGCTGGACCGGCACCTGGCCACGCGCGACTACCTGTGCGGCACGCAGTTCACCGTGGCCGACGCCTACTGCTTCGCCGTCGCTAACTGGGCCAATCTCCTGAGCATGCCGCTCAACCCTTACCCCGCGCTGCAGGCCTACCTGTCGCGCGTGGCCGCGCGGCCGAAGGTGCACGAGGCGCTGGTGGCCGAAGGGCTGGCGCGCGATTGATCGCGCAACCGGTGCCGGGCCTCAGGCTGCCGTCGTGGTGACGGGCGGCAGCCTGTAGTTGTCCTGGCTGAGCAGGTCCAGCCCGCACTCCAGCGTGGAGACCCAGTCGATGAACTGCGCCACCATTGCCTTGCCGCGAAACGACGGGCCGTGCTGCGGCACGATCCACTCGATATCCAGCCCGCGCGCCATGTTGGCCCACAGCCGGCAGGCGCGGTTGCCGCTCATGTAGCGCTGGTGGAAGGGCAGCATGGCATGGGTATGCGCGGCAAAATCGCTCACCACCGCGCCGGCTTCCCGCGCGCTGGTCATGGCCGCGCCCAGGTCGCCGGAGAACAGGATCTTGCTGATGGGATCGTAGAACTGGAAGTTGCCCTCCGAGTGCAGGAAATGCGCCGGCACCGCCAGCAGCTTGCAGTTGCCCAGCGCGATCGGCATGCCGGCATCGGGGATGGTGACGATGCGCCCTTCCGTCTTGCCCGCCTGGCAGAAATGCGGCAGGAACCGCGCCCAGACGCGCGAGATCAGGATGCGGCTATCGGAGGCGGTCAGCCAGCGCCCGACCGAGGCCACGATGTCCGGATCGGCGTGCGACGCCAGCACGTAATCGAGCTGCTTGGGCGGAAAGTAGCGGCTGATGGCGAGGTACAACTCGCCGTAGGTCATGTGCCCGCCAGGATCGATCAGCGCGCCGTGGCCGGCGTCGACGATCAGGAACTGGTTGGTCTGCACCACCTCGCCGTGCTCCTCCTCGACCAGGTCCGAAAACAGCAGGCAGGTATGCCCGCCGGCGTCGTATAGCGTGATGGCCATCGTCTGTCTCTCCCCAAAGCGGCGAAAGTAGCGATGGCGGCGCCCCGGCGACTTGACGCCGGTCAAGAAGAGATCGAATCGTGCCCCGATGCCGTGGGCGCCGTGCCATCCGGCGCAACCGCCGTGGCGGCAATGCTTTCGTGCAGCGCGTTGAACAACAGCTCCAGCGGCGCGCCCAGCCTGCGCGGCAGCGGCGCGTGCAGCAGCCACGCGGTGAGCCCCGCGCGAAAATCCCGCAGCGGCACGACCTGTACCGCATCGCGGTGCGCGCTGCCCGCCAGCACCTCCGGCGTGACCGCGCCGATGCCAATGCCGCGCGCCACCAGCGACAGCTGCAACTCGGCCCCGAATGCTTCCACGGCCACGTTGAAGGGCAGGTGCGCGGCGTCCAGCGCGTGGCGCAGCGCCGAGCGCATGCCGCAGCCATCCTGGTTGAGCACCCAAGGGTGCGCCGCCAGGTCCCGCAGGCTCGCGCCCTTGGGCGGGAAGGCCAGCCCGCGCGCGGCCACCACCAGTGTGGTGTAGTGGCCCAGTTCGCGCGCGGTAAGCGCGGCCGGCGGCGCCACGCCATCGGGCAGCAACACGGCAGCCACATCGACCTTGCCGCTTTGCGCCTGCTCCAGCAAACCCGGCGACCAGCCCGCGGTCACGCGCACGGTCAGCTTGGGGAACTGCTCGCGCAGCCGGTCGATAGGACGGTCCAGCGCCATCTCGGACAGGAACGGCGGCACGCCGAGCCGCAACTCCCCCACCACCTGTGCGCCGCGCGCGGCGCGCGACATCAGGTCGTCGGTGGCGTGCAGCACGCGCTTGCCCAACGCATAGACTTCCTGCCCGGCGGCCGTGGGGCGCAGCGGCTTGGCCTGGCGATCCAGCAAGGCCACGCCGATCAGCGCTTCCAGGCTTTGCACCCGGCGGGTCAGGCCGGGCTGGGTCAGGTGCAGGCGCGTGGCGGCGCGCACCATCGAGCCGGCTTCCACTACGGCGATAAAGGCTTCGATGTCGCGGGTGTTCATGGCGAGTTCTGGGGGTTCTTGGGTTCTTGATCAGGCCGGCTGAGCGGGCAGCAGTGAGCAATACAAACAAACTCGCATAAAGATTATCCCGATCTTTCAATTGCCGCATAGGCAGCGCGATCCTAGCATTGGCGACTCAACCTTGCCCGCCGGCGCTACAGGAGCCCACATGTCTTGCCCTGCTTCCACCTCGAACACCGCGCCGCCGGGCATCGCGCCCGGCATGCCCGAGCTGACCGGCACGCTGACGCTGTGCTTCGCCGCCGCTGTCGGCGTGATGGTGATCAACCTGTTCGCCGCCCAGCCCCTGACCGGCCCCATCAGCGCCGCGCTTGGCCTGCCGCCCGCCTGGCGCGGGCTGGTGGCGATGCTGCCGCAGCTTGGCTATGCCACGGGCTTGCTGTTGCTGGTGCCGCTGGCCGACCTGCTGGAGAACCGCCGGCTGGTGGCCGGCACGTTGCTGATGTGCGCGGCCATGCTCGCGCTGGCGGCGATGGCGTGGTCGGGCGTGGTGTTCTTCCTGGCGGTATTTGCCGCCGGCGTGGGTTCCTGCGCCATCCAGATGCTGGTGCCGCTTGCCGCGCTGATGGCGCCGCAAGCGCGGCGCGGGCGCGCGGTGGGCAATGTGATGAGCGGGCTGATGCTGGGCATCCTGCTGTCGCGCCCGCTGGCCAGCCTGCTGGCCGGCTCGGGCGGATGGCGCGCCTGCTACGCCGTGCTGGCGGGGCTGGACGCCTTGCTGGCAGCCGTGCTGCTGCGCTGGCTGCCAAGCCGCAGGCCGGACAGCGGCCATCGCTATGCCAGCCTGATCGCCTCGATGTGGCAGCTGCTGCGCAGCCAGCCGGTGCTGCGCCGGCACGCCTTGACCGCGGCGCTGTCGATGGCGGCCTTCAGCGCGTTCTGGACCGCGGTGGGCTTGCGGCTGGCACAGCCACCATTTGCGCTAGGCAGCCACGGCGTGGCGCTGTTCGCGCTGGCCGGCGCGGCTGGCGCGGTGGCCGCGCCGGTGGCCGGGCGTCTCGGCGATCAAGGACACGGCAGGTTCGGCACCGTGGTGTCGCAGCTGTGCGTGCTGGCGTCGTTGCTGCTGGCGGGCGCCGCCGCCGGTGGCTGGTTCAGCTTCGCGCCCGAAGCGCACCGGACGCTGGCAATTGGCCTGCTGGTCATGGCGGCCATGGTGCTGGACGCCGGCGTCACCGCCGACCAGACCTTTGGCCGGCGCGAGATCAACCTGCTGGACGCGGCTGCGCGCGGGCGCCTCAACGGCTTGTTCGTGGGGATCTTCTTCGTGGGTGGCGCGACGGGCGCACTGGCAGGCGGCGCCGCCTGGGCGGTTGGCGGCTGGCAGGGGGTGTGCCTGGCCGGGATCGGCTTTGCCGCGCTCAACCTGGTGGCGCACGGCTTCATGCTGCGAAGCCGTGCGGTGCCGATGGCTGCGCAATAGAATAGCCTGGCGGCTTAGCGCGCGCCGTCCAGCAGTTGCTCGATCTTGCTCACGAACTGCTTGTCGTCGGGCTTGGTCATGCTGTTATAGCTGCCCACCACCTGGCCGTTGCGGTCGATCACGTACTTGTAGAAATTCCACTTGGGCGTGGTGCCGGACTGCTTGGCCAGCAGCACGTACATGGGATTGGCATCGCTGCCGCGTACGTGCGACTTGCCCAGCATCGGGAATTTCACGCCATAGGTGTTGTAGCAAAAGTCGGCGATCTCCTTGGAAGAGCCCGGCTCCTGCGAAAAGTCGTTCGACGGGAAGCCCAGCACCACCAGCCCGCGTTCACGGTACTTGGCGTACAGCGCCTCCAGCCCTTCGTATTGCGGGGTAAAGCCGCAGTAGCTGGCGGTATTGACCACCACCACGACCTTGCCGGCGTACTGGCAGAGGTTTTGCGGCGCTTCGTCCTGCAGGCGGGGGAACTTGAAGTTGAGCGAGGCCGGGCAGGCGCCGGCCGGCTTGGCGGCGGTGGCTGCCGGGGTATCGGCGGCTTGCGCAAGACGCGGCGCGGTGACAACAGCGGCGGCAGCGGCCAGGACCAACGCGCCGGACAAGGCGATGCGTTGCAGGGCGCGTGAGCGCTGTTCGGGAAGGCTGCGCATGTAGGAAACTCCGGAGATGGTCTGTCCCTAGTTTACGCCGTTGGGCGTGAAATGGATGCGCAAGCCGCCCTCCGCTTACTCCATGGCCAGCGTGGCCGCGTGCTCGGTCACGCTGCTGCGCAACTCCACGTCCGGCATGCGGCGCACGATCACCAGCGCCAGCAACGCGGCGACGGTGCCCACGGCAAAAATCAGCCGGAAGCCCGACTCCACGCCGCCCGTCAGCACGTCCCGCACCGCGGGGGAGAGATGGGCCAGCGCTTCGCTGCCGTGGCGCAGCGCACCCAGGTCCAGCACCTGCGTCACGCCGGAAGCATGCAGCGCGTTGCGGAATTGCAGCGTCAGCAAGGTGCCGGCCAGCGCGCCGCCAAAGGCGCTGCCCAGCGAGCGCAGCACCAGCAGCGCGCCGGTACCGGCGCCGGTATCGCGCCGCTCCAGCACGTTCTGCACCGTCATCAAGGTGCCGACCATGGTCATGCCCAGCCCCACGCCGGCCACCATCATGGCCAGCAACACCAGCGCCAGCGGCGTGGACGGCGAAATCACGACGAGCGCCAGCAAGCCCAGCGCCGCCGCGATGAAGCCGCCGGTCAGGATGCCGCGCATCCGCCCCAGGCGCGGCGCCAGCCCGGCCACGATGAAATTGCCCGCCACCGTGGATAGCAGGAACGGCACCACCAGCAAGCCGGACTCCGACGCATCGGCACCGCGCACCAACTGGAAATGCAGCGGCAGCGCGAAGATGCACAAGAAGATATTCAGCGCAGCCATCGCGGACGCCGCCACGCCCAGCACATACGCGCGGTTGCGAAACAGCCGCGGCGGCAGCATCGGGTCGCCCGCGCGGCGCTCCTGCCAGACCAGCGCGGTCACCGCCACCAAGGCCAGCAGCGCCAGGCCAGCGATCTCCGGCGAGATCCAGTCATAGACATCGCCACCCCAGCTCATCGCCAGCAGGAAGGCCACAATGGAAACTGTCAGCAGCGCAGCGCCGCCCCAGTCCACCCGCGCCGAGCCGCCACGCACCTGCAACTGGCTCAATCCCCGATAGCACATGAACATGGCCAGCAGCCCCAGCGGCACATTGATCCAGAACAGCCAGCGCCACGACAGATGATCCGAAGTCCAGCCCCCCACCAGCGGGCCGGCGATGGAAGCCACCGCCCACACGGTCGCCAGGTAACCCTGGTAACGCCCACGCTGGCGCGGCGCCACCACATCCGCGATCGCCGCCTGCGCCAGCGACATCAAGCCGCCACCGCCAATGCCTTGCAGCGCGCGGAACAGGATCAACTGCTCCAGCGTAGCCGCCATCGCGCACGCCACCGAGGCCAGGATGAACAGCGCGATCGCCAGCATCAGCAGCCGGCGCCGTCCATAGGTATCCGACAACTTGCCGTACAAGGGTGTGGAAACGGTGGAAGTGATCAGGTAGGCCGTCACGATCCACGACAGATGGCCAAACCCGTTCAGGTCATTGGCAATGGCCGGCACCGCCGGAATCACCACGGTCTGGTCCAGCGCGGACAGCAAGATGCAAAGGATGATCCCGCCGATCACGCGCATGATGGCCTGATGGCTCAGGGCAGGGGTAGCGACAGCAGGAGCAGCAGATGTAGCAGGAGCGGAGGAAGACATCGGAGGCAGCAGGGCGCGTAGTCATGAGCAACCAACGTTGCGCCCAACCGCCAACAAACCACTTCGTTTGTCAGCCTACATCGGGGAACATGGCCACAAAATTGAAATCAACCGATTTGACGCGTACCCAGCGCTGCGCGAATCGAGAACTGCCACGAGCTGGCAGATGCCGCCTGCACGGCCCGGGAGGGCCTAATTCAGTGAATGCATAATTATATGCGGATACCAAATATGGAGTGCGGCACTAAGTTGGTTTCTGATGCGGCGCAGATGTGCCTTTTGCCGGAACGTGCGTACTTCTGCTAAGTACGAGCGGCTATCTGCCAGCAAGCCGGCACGAAGCGAAAAAACAGGAATCTTGTGGTTTTTTTGTCGCCAGCAGCGACGGAAGCGATGGGAGCGTACCCAATACAGCGGGACCAGATTGCGCGGGCCCCGACAAACCATCCTTCACACGCAGCGAAGCGAGCCGTGAAGATGTGCCAAGGCCGTACGGGGCGCCTTCCTTGCCTGCCTTTTTGGCAAACCAAGAACGCAGGCCGGCGCCCCGCAGGGGTCATGAAACTGACTTTGAGTTTGACTTTGGGCTTGCGACCTTAGCGATCAGAGCTTGGCATGCGGCGTCCCGCTAATGTAGTGCTCCAGCTGGTCGATGATAAATTTCTGCTCGGAAATAATATCCTTGACCAGGTCCCCGATCGACAACATCCCCACCAGGGTATCGCCGTCCATCACCGGCAAGTGCCTCAGCCGATGCTGCGTCATCAACGCCATGCACTCGTCGGTACTTTGATCCCCGCGCACATAGATCACCGCCGACGTCATGATGTCGCGAACAAAGGTCTCCCGCGAAGTCCGCTGCATCAGGATCACCTTGCGCGCATAGTCCCGCTCGCTCAAGATACCGACGATATCGCCGCGTTCGATCACCAATAACGCGCCAATGCCTTTTTCCGCCATCAGTTGCAGCGCAGCATAAACCGTGGCGCCAGGGGGAATGCTGTAGATAGCCTGAGTCGGTTTGGACTCAAGAACCTGTCGTGCAGTTTTCATCACCCACTCCTTGTTCGATCCCAACGGATTGCACACGACCCGCGCAATGGCGGGAGCGCCTGGCAGGGCACCTGCGCATCGCGCCGCTGCCTATCGCTTTCAGATTAGCACCACGCGCGCGCGCCTTACAGGGTGACGCACACGAATCTTTGTAAAAAGACAAAGCCGCTGAAAAGCACTGCGCAAACCCGCCGGCAAGCGCTATAAAGGAAAGGGAGCGCGCCACCTGGCGCGCCATGCGCAGGAGGGCCAGCCATGGCCACCGAGTCCGTTGCCGGCAAGCGCGTCATCGTGCTCTTCGACGACAGCCGCTGCATCCATTCGCGCCACTGCGTGCTGGACCGCCCAGACGTGTTCGTGCCCGGCGTACAGGGCGAGTGGATCCACCCCGACAACGCCAGCGCCGAGGAAATCGCGGAGATCGCGCACAACTGCCCATCGGGCGCCATCAGCTACCAGAACGTCGACGATTCCCCCGGCGAGGCGGCGCCGCTGGTCAATGTGGTGCGCGTGCTCGAGAACGGCCCGCTGGCGCTGCGCGCCGCCATCACCATCGATGGCCAGCCCGCCGGCTTTCGCCTGACGCTGTGCCGCTGCGGCGCTTCGCGCAACAAGCCCCTGTGCGACAGCAGCCACGCCAGCGCGGGTTTCGTCGCCACCGGCGAGGCCGCCACCGTGGCATCGGAGCCGCTGGCGCAGCGCGACGGGCCCCTCGATATCCATCCCATCCCCAACGGACCGCTGCGCGTCAAAGGCAATCTTGAAGTCATCAGCGGCACCGGCAGAACCATCGCCCGCATGACCGAGGCCTGGTTTTGCCGCTGCGGCCACTCGTGCAACAAGCCGTTCTGCGACGGCACGCACAAGAAGGTGGGGTTCAGGAGCGACCCTCAGGATCCATAGCATCCGTAGGATCCGAAGTTAGCGGCGCGGCCCCCAGCCCCAGCAGGCAAAGCCGCTCCATCTGCGCCACCCATGCCGCCCGCGAGGACTCGGCAGCCCGCAGCAGCAGGCGATAGCGGCGCGCGCCCCAGACCGCCTCCAGCAGGCTGCGCACCGTGGCGGCGTCCGGCGCGCCCGGCAGATCCGGGCATGCCGCCAGCGCGCGCTGCCAGGCCGCGTACAACTCATCGAACACACGGCGGTGATGCTTGGTCTCGGCGATGCGCGCTTCCAGCATGAGCATCTCGTGTTCGAAGCCCTCCAGCGAGGCATCGTCGGCGCCGCAGGTCAGCCGTGCCAGGCGCTGGACGCGCGTGCGCCAGTCCAGCCCGGGCGCGGCCACCACCTCGGCCTCGATGCGCGCCAGCAACAGCTCGATGGTGTGCCGCACATAGCCGGAGAGCAGCGCCTCCTTGTTGGGGAAGTACTCGTACAGGGTGCCGACGGAGCATCCGGCCTCCAGCGCCACGGCGCGCGTGGTCACGCCGTCCCAGCCACGCGCGCGCCAAATCCGAACAAACGCCTCGTAGATGGCGGCCACGGTAAAGCGCGCGCGCTGCTGCGACGGGCGTTTCAGCGGCCTGGCAAGCGCCCGCGCCGGCTCGGCCGCGGCGCTCGCGTTTCCGAACCCGGCGGCCGGCTTGCGGCGATACATTGGTGGCATCGACCTTGACGGTAAAAAAGGGACAAAAAATGGGACAGACGATGGATCAGACGAAGCACGGCAACCACGGCAGTCACGGCAGTCACGGCAACCGCGACGACAGCGCCGAACAATCGCTCACGGTCACCCGCCTGCTGACACGCAAGCATGCCCTAAATGAAAGCCGGCTGGAAGCGCGCCAGGAACGCACCGACGCTGCCCCCGGCGAAGTCCTGCTGAAGATCGACCGCTTCGCGCTCACCACCAACAACATCACCTACGCCGCCTTCGGCGACGCCATGAACTACTGGCAGTTCTTTCCCACCGGGCAACAAGATTGGGGCCATATGCCGGTGTGGGGCTTTGCCGATGTGGTGGACTCCAAGGTGCCCGGCGTGGCGGCGGGCGAGCGCTTCTACGGCTACTTCCCCATTGCCAGCCATATCCGCATGCAGCCCGAGCGCGTGACCGAGCGCGGCTTCTACGATGCCATCGAGCACCGCCGGCCCCTGACCTCCGCCTACAACCAGTACACCCGCGTGACGCATGACACCGCCTATGCGCCCGAGCTGGAAAACTACCAGATGCTGTACCGGCCGCTGTTCATCACGTCGTTCATGCTGGCTGACTTCCTCGAGGACAACCGCTTCTTCGGCGCCACGCGGCTGGTGGTGTCCAGCGCCTCCAGCAAGACCGCCTATGGCACCGCGTTCTGCCTGCGCAACGTCCCCGGCATCTCGCTGGCCGCCATCACCTCGGAGCGCAACCGCGCCTTTGTCGAAGGCCTTGGCTGCTATGCGGAGGTGGTCAGCTACGACGGGCTGGAAACACTCGCCACCGACGCGCCCACGCTCTACGTGGACTTTTCCGGCGACGAAGCGCTGCGCGCACGCGTGCACCATCACTTTGGCGGCGCGCTGGTGTACGACTGTTTTGCCGGCTCGGCGCAGAACACGGGCTTCTTGCGCGATACCGGCCTGCCCGGGCCCAAGCCCGAGTTTTATTTCGCGCCGGTGCAGATCCGCAAGCGCAACGCCGACTGGGGGCCCGAAGGCGTGAACCGGCGCTTCAACGCAGCGCAGAGCGCGTTTATCGATTATGTGAAAGAGCCGGCGAACGGCTGGCTGACGCTGATCGAAGCGCAGGGCTTCGGCGCCGCGCAGGAGAGAATCGCGAGCCTGGTGGCGGGTGGGAGCGAGCCGAAGGCGGGGTATGTGGTGCGGCTCGGTTGAGCGCCGCATGCCTGTTTTTGCCAGTGCGCGGGCGGGCTTGCACGCCAGTGGCCGCGCCGGACGCCTCGCAGACGAAAGCCCGGCGAGCCGGGCTGCCAATGTGTATGATCCAACGAAGAGCCGGGCAGCCACGCGTTGGACGAGAGCCCTGCAGTCCGTTGCGAGGACCCCTCGATGCGCGTCTCTTTGTTTGCCGGCGTCCTCGCACTGCACGGCGCCTGTACCTACGCCCAAGCGAGCCCGCCGCCCATCGCCGACGCTGGCTGGTTCGAACCCGTTCGCGTCGGCGTCTCGCTTGGCATCGCGCCCGAAGCCAACCTGGGCCGTCTCGAGCTGCGCTGGGACCTGCGGCAGGACCTGTGGGCCTCCACCACGCGATCGGCCAGGCTGCGCCTGGGGCTGGAGATTTCCGCAGGTGCCTGGGATCCGCATGGCGGCGGCGCCGGCGCAATGGGCGACATCGGCCTGACGCCCGTCTTTCGCTTGCAGGGTGCGGGCCCCGCGTCAGCCTTCGCGGATCTCGCCATCGGCGCCCACCTGCTCTCGCGCACCCGCATCTCGGATACGACCGTGTTCTCCACGGCGTTCCAGTTCGGCGACCGCATCGCCATCGGCTACCACTTTGACGATGCCGTGCACTCCGAAGTCGCGCTGCGCCTGCAGCACTACTCCAACGGCAGGATCAAGCGGCCCAACCCCGGCATCAACTTCCTGCTCGTACAGTACTCGGCGCAGTTCTGAGCGCAGCGCGGCCGCCTTACTCCGCGCTTTGCAGGTAGCGCTGGCGCGCCTCTTCTTCCAGGATCACGTCTTCCACTTCGGCCAGCACGGCTTCCACGTCCACCGGGGTGTCGTCCACGGCAACCTGGCCGGTCAGCTTCACGCCAGGATGCAGCAAGCCGGCCTGGTAAAGCGCCCAGATCTCCTTGCCGTACTGCGTGCCGTTGAGCTCCGGCGCAAACTGGCCGAAGTAAAACGCCAGGTTATCCACATCGCGCTCCAGCATGGCGCTGGCTTCGCTGTTGCCGGCGGCATCCACCGCCTGCGGCAGGTCGATGATGACCGGGCCGTCGGCATCCACCAGGATGTTGAATTCGGAGAGGTCGCCGTGCACCACGCCGGCACACAGCATCAAGATCACCTGCTCGATCAGCGCGTCGTGGAATGCCACCGCCTGCTCCGGGCTCAGCGCCACGTCGTTCAGGCGCGGCGCGGCATTGCCCTCGGCGTCCACCACCAGCTCCATCAGCAGCACGCCCTCGAAGCACAGGTGCGGCGTGGGCACGCGCACGCCAGCGGCGGCAAGGCGGTACAGCGCATCCACCTCCGCGTTGTGCCAGGCTTCTTCCGCCACCTTGCGCCCGTAGCGCGTGCCTTTTTCCATGGCGCGCGCCTGCCGGCTGTTCTTGACCTTGCGCCCTTCCTGGTAGGTCGAGGCCTGGCGGAAGCTGCGTTGCGCGGCATCCTTGTAGACCTTGGCGCAGCGGATCTCGCCACCGCTGCGCACAACGTAGACGGTGGCTTCCTTGCCGCTCATCAGCTGGCGCAACACCTCATCGACCAGGCCGTCTTCGACCAGCGGCTGCAGCCGCTTCGGCGTTTTCATCGGGCAGCACCAAGCGGGCAGGGCGAGCGCGCCATGCGCGGGGACAGCAGCGTCGCGGCCACCGTTATTCCGTCAGCATGCGCACTTTCACGCGCTTGCCCTTCACTGTGCCGTCATTCAGCTTGCGCATCGCCTCGCGCCCGATCGAACGCTCCACCGCCACATAGGTGGACATGTCCATCACGTTGATCTTGCCGATCTGGTGCTTGGTGTAGCCTGCGTCGCCGGTGAGCGCGCCGAGGATGTCGCCGGGGCGCATCTTTTCCTTGCGCCCGCCAAGGATCTGCAGCGTGACCATGGGGGGCAGCAGGCGCTCGTTGCTGGCGGGCGTCAGCTCGGACAGGGGCTGCCATTCCATCTCGGCGCCCATGGCCTGCTCGATATTGCCCACGCGGCCCATCTCGTTCATGCTCGCCAGGCTAAGCGCCCAGCCATCCTGGTCCGCGCGGCCGGTGCGGCCGATGCGGTGGACGTAGACCTCGGGGTCGGGCGTGACGTCGACGTTGATCACCGCTTCGAGCTGGGCAATGTCCAGCCCGCGCGCGGCCACGTCGGTGGCGACCAGCACCGAGCAGCTGCGGTTGGCGAACTGCACCAGCACCTGGTCGCGCTCGCGCTGGTCCAGCTCACCGTGCAGCGCCAGGGCTTCGAAGCCTTGCGCGCGCAGCAGGTCGACCAGGTCGCGGCAGCGGGCCTTGGTGTTGCAGAAGGCCAGCGTGCTGACCGGGCGGAAATGATTGAGCAGCAGGCCCACGGCGTTCAGGCGGTCGCTGTCGGCCACCTCGTAGAAGCGCTGGCGGATCTTGCTGTCGTCGTGCTGCTCTTCCAGCTTGACCTCGCGCGGCTTGCGCAGGAACTGCTGGCTGAGCTTGGCGATGCCCTCGGGATAGGTGGCCGAGAACAGCAGCGTCTGGCGCTCCTTGGGGCAGTGGCTCGCCACATAGGCAATGTCGTCGAAGAAGCCCATGTCGAGCATGCGGTCGGCTTCGTCCAGCACCAGCGTGTTGAGCGCATCCAGGTTCAGCGTGCCGCGCTCCAGGTGATCCATGATGCGGCCGGGCGTGCCCACGGCGATATGTGCGCCATGCGCCAGGCTGTCGGCCTGGGGGCGCATCGGCGAGCCGCCGCACAGCGTCAGGATCTTGATGTTTTCTTCCGCGCGCGCCAGGCGGCGGATTTCCTGCGTGACCTGGTCGGCCAGTTCACGCGTGGGGCACAGCACCAGCGCCTGCACGTCGAAACGGCGCGCATCGAGCCGGTTCAGCAGCGCCAGCGCGAAGGCGGCGGTCTTGCCGCTGCCGGTCTTGGCCTGCGCGATCAGGTCCTGGCCGGCCAGCGCGATCGGCAGGCTGGCCGCCTGGATCGGGGTCATGGTCTGGTAGCCGAGCTGCTCCAGCGTCGCCAGGGTGGCGGGCGAAAGGGGCAGTTTGGAGAAAGAGGCGCCGGCAGCGGCGGGCGCTGCGGATTGGGTAGGGCTTGAGGTCATGCCGGATTATACCGGGCTGGCTGCCGCGCTTCTGTCGTCAATTTGTCGCCTCCGGTCGTCCTTACCGGCGTCTCCCGGCGTCTCCCTGCGTCTCCGGCGTCTATTTACCCTTGGCGCCGCCGTCCCAGGGCGGCGCCTGCCATCCCAGCCGCGCCAGCAGCGCCTGCGCCGCCGGCGGCGCGCGCTCCTTGGCGCCGTTGATAAAGAACACGAAGACTTCACGCTTGCGCTTTGCAGGTGCCCTGGCATCCACTTGCGGCAGATCCTCCGGCCTCCCGCCCGCCGCCCAGGCCCGCACGCGCTCGCCCCACGCATCCAGCGCCTTAGGCGCGTAACCATTCTTCAGCGTCTGTGCGCATCGCATCAGCCGCGCATAGACAAAATCCGCGGTGAGATCCGCGAAGGACGGATACTTGTCCGAGTCCGTGAACACGGTGGCCGCCTTGTATTTGCGCGCGAGCTTGAGATAGTCCAGCGTCATGAAGCTCTCGTGCCTCACGTCGAGCACATGACGCAGCTTGCGGCCTTCGACCGATGCCGGCAACAGCGCCAGGAAGGCCTCGAAATCTTCCGGGTCGAACGGCTTGGTGGGCGCGAACTGCCAGACGATGGGGCCGAGCTTGTCGCCCAGCTCGGCGATGCCGCTGTCGACAAAACGCGCGATGGACTCGCCGGATTCCGCCAGCACGCGGCGGTTGGTGGCAAAACGCGACGCCTTGACGGAGAACAGAAAGCCATCCGGCGTCTCGTCGCGCCATTTGGCAAACGAGGTGCGCTTCTGGGTGCCGTGGTAAGTGCTGTTGATCTCGATGGCGGTGAGCTGGCGGCTGGCGTATTCCAGCTCCCGGCTCTGCGTAAGCCTGGCGGGATAAAAGTTGTCGCGCCAGGGGGCGAAGTTCCATCCGCCGATGCCGACGCGGGCGACGGGCGCTGCGTGGGATTTGCTTGTGCTCCTAGCGCTTGCTTCAGCCATGCGTTCGCGTCCTGTCCAGGTGAATCGATGGGCCGAATCGATGGGCCCTAAGCGCGCGGACAACTCAAACGAAGCGCACGCAGTAAATCGGCGGCAGATGTGCCGAGAACAGCTTCCAGCGCTCCCCGCCGCTTTCCGATATCCACAGGCTGCCGGTGGTGGAACCCATGGCAAGCCGCTCGCCGGTATGGTCCACCGCCAGCCCGTGCCGGTAGACCAGGTCATACGACGGCGCCGCGGGCAGCCCCTCGGAGAATGCCTCGAAACTGACCCCGCCGTCACGCGTGCGGGTGACCACCAGCTTGCCGTCCACCGGCACGCGGCATTCATCCTTGACTGCCGGCACGAACCACGCGGTATTGGGCCGGCGCGGATGCGCCGCCACCGCGAAGCCAAAGCTCGACGGCTTGGCATGCAAGCGCTGCCAGTGCATGCCCGCATCGCCGGAGCGAAAGATCCCGCCATGGTGCTGCACCCACATCGCATGCGGATGGCCGGCACATTGCGCCAGCCGGTGCGGATCCTGGATATTGCCATCCTCGCGCCGCTCCGGCGGCATGTAGTCGGCCACCATGCCGCTCGCCGTGCAGGCCCAGTTCCTGCCACCGTCCCGCGTCTGCCACACACCGCCGCACGACACGGCCACGGTGACGTGGCGGCTATCGTGCGGATCCACGCAGATGGAATGGATGCCCGGCACATCGTAGCCACCGCCGAACCACTCGCTGCGCTCGGGGCGGTCCCACAGCGGCCGGTTCAGCGCCCAGCTGGCGCCGCCGTCGCCCGAGCGGAACAAGCCACCCGGCAAAGTGCCGGCCCACAGCACGCCGGGCTCGTCGGCCCCGCCGGTTTCCATCGACCAGATCTGCTGCAAGGACCACGCCACCGGCGGCGCGGCCACCTCGAGTTCGCCGGTTTGCGCAGGGATGGGTACGCCCGGCACGGCCGCGTCCCGGGGCGGATCCGGCTCTGGCTGGGGCGGATAGACCGGCACCGCGCAAGCCTCCCACTCCACGCCGCGCGCCCTGCGCCGCCATAGCTTGACGCCAAAATGCCCAAGGTTAAGTGCCGCATACAATGCACCGTCACGCGGATCGCCCAGCACCATGCTCACGGGCTCGCCCAGGAAATGCACCGACTCCTGCAGCCAGCCGAGCGCGCTGTCGCGCCGCAGCATGAACAAGCCCTTGCGCGTGCCAATGAGAAGTTGATCGTTCATGCTGACCTCCACGCTTGAGCGCCGAGCCTTCAGCGGCAAGCCGTCAACCGCCTGACAGCGCCTGCACCACAAAGATCTGGCTGCTGGCGCCCACGCGATCGCTCATGCGCCGGCGGTCGCGAATGGCCGAGCCATCCACAAACACCGCCAGGTGCCGGCGCAACTGGCCCTGGTCATCGAGGATATAGCCGCGCAGCTCCGGCTGCTCCCGAAACGCCATCTCCAGCGCGGCGCAGACGGTAGCCGCGGGCACTTCCCGCTCCGGGCTCGGGATATGGCGCTGGATCGCAGAGGCAAAGACAAGGCGCGGCATAGTGGAAGGGCCAGCGCGGGGACCGCCGGCCGTGGTGGCGAGTGTCTAGCAGTTTAGGAAATACTGCGGGGGAATGGGTGTGCGGTTGCGCGCAGAGGCGGTGGCTCGGGTGGTGGCACGCCAGATCGCCAGATACCGCACTGGCCAGCCCACAGCCCCCGTTGCGTGCAACGGTCCGACTTCTATAACGTACAATATTCTGTACAGCCCAACCAACCGGAGATCGCCATGGGATTCTCTGCGAGTGATGTAATACCCCTGTCGCAAGCCCGTGCCACGCTGTCCGAGCTAGCTGAGCAAGTCAAGGCAGGCGCGGAAAAGATCATCACGAAGAATGGGGAAAGCTACGTCGCACTCATTGACGCGCAGCGGCTGGACTACTATCACCGCCTTGAGAGCGAGCGGGTGCACCTGCTACTGCTGGATGAAGCGTCGAGGGGCCTGGACGATGTCAGCGCCGATCGCACCAAGGACGCCAAGGCCACCATCCGCACCCTCATGCGGCGGCGCAACACGGCCTGAGCCAGACAAAAGAGCCGCGTGGGATGCCAAGCATAACGGTCAGGCTAACGGCAAACTTCGAGCGCAACCTGGAGAGCATTGAGCAGTTCCTGCTTGACGCAGACGCGCCACAGGCATTCGATGCGCTGCTCGACGAATTGCTGGACAACGTGATTCCGGCCCTGGAGCGCTTTCCGGAACTAGGGCCGCCTCTTCTAGGATTGCGAGCCGGATCGATCGAATCGTTGCGCGCGCAAGAGGCGCTGCGCAAGAAAGCGGGTGATGCACAACTCAGGCAGTACGTGCTTTCCAGCTATCTCATTCTCTATGCGGTATCCCCTACCGCAATCCACCTTCTGTCCATCAAGCACCACAGGCAGCTTTCAGTTGATTTCGCCGCTTTTTGGCCGGGAGCGGCAGGCACCGGCCAGTGGTGAGGACGTGATGGCGCTTTAGCAGCATGCCGGCAAGAGCTCCGCTCCCGCCGAGCACGAATCTTCCAAGCCCCGCATACTGTCGGCTCCATGGCATCCATACCACTCACGTAAGGACGAAAGATGGCAAGCACCTTGTACGACATTCCCCTGAAACGCATCGACGGCACCGACAGCCGGCTCGCGGATTTTCACGCTCGTGTGCTGCTGGTCGTGAACGTGGCATCGAAGTGCGGCCTGACGCCCCAGTACGAAGGGCTCGAAGCGCTGTACCAGGCCAAGCGCGCCGAGGGCCTGGAGGTGCTGGGATTCCCGGCCAACAACTTCAAAGGCCAGGAGCCGGGCGACGAGGCGCAGATCCAGGAATTCTGCAAGCTGACCTACGACGTGCACTTCCCGATGTTCTCGAAGGTCTCGGTGCTCGGGCCGGACCAGCATCCGCTGTACGCGGCATTGACGCAGGCACAGCCGGCCGCCATCGGCGACGGCCCTTTCCGTGAACGCCTGAAGGGCTACGGCGTGAACCCGGAGAACACCACGGACGTGCTGTGGAACTTCGAGAAATTCCTGATCGACCGGGAAGGCAAGGTGGTAGCGCGCTTCGCGCCGGACGTCGCCGCGAACGATCCGCGCCTGCTTGAAGCGATCGATGCGGCGCTGGCCAAGGGCCGCTGACCTGTAGCCGTTTGCTAGCGGCGGCACGAGGAGGGCATCAGGACTCGCCCGCTCCGGCCGCCGGCCGCCAGCTACGCGGCCAAGGTCACGTCCGCCTCCAGCGGATACACCGGCCGCGTCAGGCGCGCAAACGGGAACTGCGCGTAGCGCGAGCTCGTCACGCCGCCGCCATCACACTCCACCACCGCCTTTGCGATCGGCACGAACACCGGCCGGCAGTACATGCGCGACTTCAGCAACAGGAAACGCTGCGCCAGGGGATCCACGCCGATATGGGTAAAGATGCCCAGGTCCCAGTGCTCCTGCGGTGTCTCGGTCACCACCACCTGCGCCGCGCCGATATCAAGCAGCACCGTGCGGCCCATGTGGATACGCGCGCCGGTGTAGGTCGGGCCGCTGATCACGTATTCGCCATTGGTGATGGCGGCCACCCGGCCGGTCAGGGTCAGCGGCGTCGGGTAGATGCCAAGCTGGGTCAGCGGCACCTTGTTGCCCACCGGCAACGTCACGCTGGCATCCACGCCGGCCTCGATCATCGCGGCGACTGCCTGCGGGTCGCACACCGGCCCCACGGCGATGCCGGACAATCCCTGCCGCAAGGCCTCGCGCAGGACCTGCATATCGTCACAGGTGCCGCCCGACATGCAGTTGTCGCCGTGGTCCAGCAACAGCACCGGCCCGCTGCCGCCTTGCGCGGCCAGCTGCGCGGCGCGCGCAATCGATTCAGCCAGCGGCTCGCTCTCATAGACAAAGCCCGCACGCTCCGCCCAGATCTGCGCGGCAAGCTTGTCGGCCGCTGCCTGCGCCTCAGCCTGGCTGCCGTCGGCCACCACCAGCACGCTCAGGCAAGGCGCCGCGATATCCGCCAGCCCGAAGCCGGCCAGCACCGACACCGCCAGCATGCCGTCGGCCTCGGCCTGCCTGGCCGCCGCCACCGCGCGCTGCATGGCGCCTTCGCCGGTATTGCTGCGCAGTGTGTGCGTGACCATCGGCAGGCGCCGCCAGGCCAGCGCGGGCCGCGCGTTTTGCTGGAGCATGCGCATCAGCAGGCGGCCGGCGTGCTCGCCGGTCTCGTACATGTCCACGTGCGGATAAGTCTTGAAGCTGACCGCGATATCCGCGTGATCGATCATGGCCTGCGTCACGTTGCCGTGCAGGTCCAGCGCAACGGCAATCGGCGCGTGCGGCAGCACTTCGCGCAGGCGCGCCAGCAACTCACCCTCGCCGTCGTCGCTGTTTTCCGCCACCATGGCGCCGTGCAGGTCGAGCATCACGCCGTGGCACCCGGGCGCCGCCTTCACGATGGCATCGCACAAGGCCGCATACGCATCGGCCGCGACGCGTCCGCTCGGGTTGGCGCTGGCCGTGACCGGCACCACCAGCTCCGCGCCTGCCGCCTCGGCCAGGTCGATAAAGGCACCGATGGCCGTGCGCGTGCCCTTGCTCGCCCGATACGCGTGCTCGCCGTATTGCGGATGAAAGGACGACAGCGGCGTCGCCACCGGCGAGAAGGTATTGGTTTCGTGGTTCAGTCGTGCGATCAGGATCTTCATGGCGGTGCGGGGGCTCCAGCATGGAAGCGGCCGGAAATGTCCGGCCGGAACGGGGGAAGGGGACCAGCGATGCGGCATCGGCGATATCCGCGATATCGGCGATATCGGCGATATCGGCGGCCAATGACTGGCATGGCCTCGATGCAACGGCCAAAGTCTACCGGCATGTGGCCCAGGATGGAACGGTGAGAAAGAGGGGCACCGGAATTCCATCGCGCGTCATGCAGTCACGACGGACAATATCGCGCCAATCCCAACCTCGGAACAATAACAATGAAGAAGCAACTGCTGCGCCTGGGCGCTATCCTGCTGGCCGTCGGCGGCCCCGCCATCTCCCACGCGGCCAACCTGCCACCGCTAGCCGCCCTGCTCGACTGCAAGGGCGAAGCCAGCGGCGTGGCCGCCTATGTCGATGCCCTGGAAGACGGCGGGCTGCCCGGGTGGAGCAAGAACGATGAACTGAGCGGCTTCGCCTCCGCCGTGTATCGCACCCCCAAGCCCGTCAGCGTTGCCGGCCTGCCCACCACGGACGTGCGCTTCGGCGACTACCAGCTCGGCAACTACACGGCCTATGGCATCACCAGCGCCACCGACCTCAACGCCGTGGCCAGCCAGCTCGGCCTGCGCGGCGTGGCCGGCCGGGGCCTGGCCCGCGAGAGCGCGCGCGGCGCGTGGATCGTGGCCCGCGAGTACAAGGGCCGGGTCGAGCTGGGCTGCGAATATCCCAATCCGCGGCTTGGCGGGCAGAAGGGTGCGCCAGCGCGCTGAAGACTCTCAGGCGGCGCCGCTGCCCTGGCGCCGCTCACCTGGCCCCCTCACCTGGCCCCCTCACCTCAATCCGTGCCGCCCGTCTTCGCCGGATACTTCACCGCATTCATCTCCATCTTCGCCTTCACCGCCGCGTTCAGGTCAACATCGAGCGCGGTCAGCAACTGCGCCAGGTAGATCGTGATGTCCGCCAGCTCCTGCTCCACGTGCGCACGCTCGTCCGTGGACATGATGGCGCGCGCCTCCTCCTCCGTCTTCCACTGGAAAATCTCAACCAGCTCGGCCACTTCCACGCTCAGCGCCATGGCCAGGTTCTTGGGGCTGTGATACTTGCCCCAGCCGCGGGCCTCGCCAAATGCGGCGGCGGCTTGCTGGAGCGTCTTGATGTCGATCAGGGTCATGATGGTTCACTGCGAAAAATAAGCACCGCGCCTATTGAACCACGAATGCAAGCCGGACGACCTGGTCAATGGCGCGCAGATCCTGCTGGCGCCTAGCGGCCAAGCCACGCCGGCAGTTGCGCGATCAGGTACAGCACCGCGCCGATCAGCCCGCCGACCACCGTGCCGTTCATGCGGATGTATTGCAGGTCCTTGCCCACGTTCAGCTCGATCTGCCGGGACATATCGCGCGCATCCCAGCTGCGGATGGTATTGCTGATATGCCGCGTGATGAACTCCGCAAAATCCGGCGCCATGCTGCGCGCCGCATCGTGCAGGTGATCGTTGAGCGATGCACGCAGGGACGCGTTGCGCGCCAGCTCCGCACCGATCCACTGGCCCGCCGCCGCCACCTTGCGGTGCGTGGCGGAATCCTCGCGCGCCAGGTCGCGCTTGAACCAATCGCGCCACTCGGCCCAAAGCCCGCCGACATAGGCGTTCAGCGCCCCATCCTGCTTCAGGTGCGCCTTCAGCGCCTCGGCCCTGGCGTGGAACGTGGCATCGTGCTTCAGCCGTTGAATCAAACGCTGCACGGCCGCATCGAAGCGCTTGCGCAGCGCGTGATCGGCATCCCCCTCGATCTGGGTCAGCACACGGCTCAGCGCCGCGGAAATCATGTCAGCGCCATTGCTCCCGATCCACTCGGTGGGAAGCAACCGCTCCTTCCGAGGGTGATCGCTCTTCAGCCATTCCACGATCCGCTCCGAGATAAAAGCGCGGGCGGGCGGCTCGTTCAGCAAGGCGATCAACTGCGCAATCGTCTCATCGAGCAGCGCCTGGTGCCGATCGCCCCTGGTCAGGCTGTCGAGGATCGTCCCCGCCGACTCCGACAGATCGACCTTGTCGATCATCGTATCCACCGCCCGCTTCAGCAGCGACTGGATGTTGCGCTCATCCATCACATCCAGCATGCCGCTCGCGAACTTCACCACCACGTCACCGATCTGCCGCGCGTTGGCGGGCGACTCCAGCCAGCGGGTGACCACCAGCGCCGGATTGTGCCGCTCGATCAGCGCAACCACGGACTGCACGTCCAGGAACTTCTCCTTCACGAACACCGCCAGGCCATCCGCGATATCGTCCCGCTTGCGGATGATGATGTTGGTGTGGCGCGCAAAGCCCGGCAACGGAATCCGCCGGAACAGCGCCGCCACGGCAAACCAGTCCGCCAGCCCGCCAACCAGCGCCGCCTCCGCCGCCGCCCGCACGCCATCCGTCAAAGGCGCGCGCGGCAGGAGCACGGTGGTGACGAAAACGGCAAACGCGAACAGCAGCAACGCCAATGCCTTGCGCTTCGCGACCCTGAGTTCTTCTTCCTGATGCATGGGATACCGGCCCCTGCTGCTGGGCTTGGAGATGGGAGCGCCATCATAAATCGCATTCCGGACAAGGCAATGTCCGGTCCCGCTATCGGCTATCGGCTATCGGCTATCGGCTATCGGCGATGCTGCCGTAGCGCCCAACATTCAAAGCCCAGGATACTTCGTCCAGATGCGCTGAACCAGCGCCTCGTCTGCCGGGTCGATGCCCAAGTCCCACTCGGGGAACACGCTCAGGTCGTCAGCCAGCTCGGTGATCACTTCGCGCAGCTCCAAAGGCGTCAGCCACTCTGGCGGAATCGCCTCCACACCAAGCAACGTGCCCAGCAGGTTTCCCGTGATAGCACCCGTGGAATCCGAGTCGCCATCGTGATTCACCGCCAGCACAACCCCGTGACGAAAATCACGCGCGACCAGCGCGCAGTAAATGGAGATTGCCAACGCCTCCTCCGCCACCCAGCCCTCGCCCAGGCGCGCGATGGCGTCATCGGCGGCCACGCCGGAGTCGGCCAGCGCCTGCGCATGCAGGATGGCCAGCAGCGTCTGCTCATGATCCGGCTGCGTGGACAGGCACGCTTTGGCGCTCGACAAAGCATCAGGCAGCGCAGCACCGTCGGCCAGCTCGCGGATTAACACCGCCAGCACGCCGCCCGTCAGCGATCCGCTTGGATGTCCATGGGTCAGCGCGGCCAGCTCCGTTCCCAAGGCAAAGGCATGCTGAGGCGATCGCTGCCCGGCGCGCCGCCACACAAACAGACCAGCCGGCGCCACACGCATCACGCCCCCGCAGCCCTTGCTGTCGTTGCGCGCGGGTTCTCCCAGCTTGAGCATCGCCTCCAGCGCCGACAAACAAGTGTTTCCCGGCGCGCGCCGGCTATGCAGTGCCGCCTGCTGGTAAAGCCATCCCGGCTCGTCCGACAGCACATCACGATGAAACGCCGGCTGGATCCCCTGCGTCAACAACCAGCGCAGATAAGCGCGCGAGGCCACGCCAGGCACACCGCCGATGCCCCCGCTCGCCTCACCCACCCACGCCCGCAGCAAGCCCTCCGCCGTGAACAACGTCATCTGCGTGTCATCGGTAATGGTGCCGACGCCACCGTAGGCCGGGGCGTAGCCGGTGATGCCGTCCTTGCCAAAGCGCTCGCGGATCTCCGCGAGCGACAGGAACTCCACGGGAGCGCCCAGTGCGTCGCCAACAGCGCCGCCCAGCAGGCACCCCTGGAAGCGGCTGCGCGTGATCTCGCGATCAAAGTCCGAAGCAGAAAACAAAAAACCCTCCGTGCAAGGAGGGTCGACGCATGGCCCGTTTGGTTGCTCCTCAAGGCATCAAGGAGCCACATCCGCTTTCGCGATCCACCTTGCCCGGGAAGGCAGGTTGGCTTGGGCGTCGACCCAAATCAGAATGTGGGCGGATTGGAACATGGGGGGTTGGGGGGTGTCAAGGGTGGGGGCAAGCAGGGTCAGCCCGCGGAAACTACACGGCATCGCCGGAACCAAAGAGTGTCGGGATATCGCGGGCACCGTGAAGGACACGAATAACCGTCACTTCGTCATGGCTAGCCGAGAAGAAAATCACGTAGTTGCCATAGGCGCAAGAGCGGATGTCACTACCCAGCTCGGTTCGGCGGCAATATCCCTGAGCATTCCCCGCGATCCGTCGGCATTGCTCGCGCAGTTCCACGATGAAGGTCAGCGCACGCTCAAGGTTGTCCGCTGCGATGTAGTCTGCAATGGCTTCCAGGTCCAATTCGGCCAGCGGCGTAATCGTGAGCCGCATCAGCGATGCTTGCTTTTATCAGCGGACCGATACTTGGCCTCGAGCCTGGCAAAGACGTCTTCAGCAGGCTTAGGCTCGCCGCTTGATCTACCCGCTGCGATCTCTGCACGCAGCGCTTCCAGTTCCAACTGGTTGCGCTGCTCCTGCTGCTCAAGCAATCGCAGACCAGCGCGCACAACCTCGCTGAGATTGTTGAAGCGTCCGCTTTGCACCTGTTCACGAATGAAGGTCTCGAAGTGACTGCCAAGGGCAACGCTGGTTGGCATTCTGGCGCTCCTAACTGTTAACAACAGTTATTACATCAGGCTGAGCCGGAGTCGTCAATGTACGTTTGCCAGCTTGATAAATGTGCTTTTGAGTTATCTGTGAGCAGGTGACCAGAAGGGAGCCGGTGAATTGACCCACAATACCCGCACTACGCCGGTGTCGGCGCTGCGGTAACCGTGCGCCCCGCGACTCGGGAAAGTGAGAGCATCGCCCACTTCCTCGCCAACGTGATCGATTTGCCCATCGCCGGCTTCGCCCGGCGACACGATGCAGATGTTGGCCTGCAGCAAACGGCGGCTCTGAACCCGCCCTCAGCAGCATCCATCCGACTGATCCGCTCATTCGCCAGACACGTCCCAATCGCCCTGCCGAAATTCCCGACCTATAACGGAAAGCCGTGCGGAATCAGCAAATCGAGAATTATCTGTGCGCCTATTTGGTCACTTACGGGGTAGACTGATGACGCGCAATCAAGTGCACGGGCATGCGTCGATTTGCCCGGGCCACTTCAGAGAGCCTTGATGATCCTCGACTATGAAACTCTCGAGCAGCTACGCCTTGCCCATCCGGCCTGGCGGCTGCTGCGTTCCGAGCACGCGCCGCTAGTCGCGAGCTTCCTCCAGCGCGTGTTCATTGCCTCCAACCAACGGGGGATGGCGCAGGCAGACCTGGCCGAAGCGCTGGAGGACGAATTGTTCTCCCTGCGCGAACAGCGGGGCGACGAGGCTTTGCCAAAGTCCGCGCTCGAGTATCTGAACGACTGGGCCGCCAACGACAAGGGCTGGCTGCGCAAGTTCTACCCACAGGGTTCGGACGAGCCGCACTTTGACTTGACACCTGCCACCGAGAAGGCGATCACGTGGCTAGGCACGCTCGCAGCACGCAGCTTTGTAGGGACCGAATCGAGGCTACTCACGCTGTTCGAATTACTCAGACAGATGAATGAAGGCAGCGAAGCCGATCCACAAGCGCGTCTGGCCGATTTGCACAAGCGCCGCGACGAGATAGACGCGGAGATCTCCCGCGTGGCTGCTGGCGACATCGCATTGCTGGACGATACAGCACTAAAGGACCGCTTCCAGCAATTCACGGCTCTGGCGCGTGAGTTGCTGGGAGATTTCCGCGAGGTCGAGCACAACTTCCGTGGACTGGACCGGCGCGTGCGTGAGCGAATTGCACTCTGGGATGGAGCTAAGGGCGAATTGCTGCACGACATCATGGGCGAGCGCGACGCCATCTCCGACTCGGACCAGGGCCGCAGTTTTCGCGCGTTCTGGGATTTCCTGATGTCCAACACCCGGCAAGAGGAACTTTCCTCCCTACTCGAGAGCGTGCTCAGCCTGCCCGCCGTGGCAGAGCTCAGGCCAGAGCCGCGCATGCGCCGAGTCCACTATGACTGGCTCGAGGCAGGCGAGCACGCGCAGCGCACCGTGGCGCTACTGTCGCAGCAACTGCGGCGCTTCCTGGACGACCAAGCGTGGTTGGAAAACCGTCGAATTATGGATTTACTGCGCGGTATCGAATCCAAGGCGCTGCTGCTGCGGGCAGTTCCGCCGCCGGATGGACTCATGCAGATTGCGGAGCTTGCGGCCGATATTGAACTACCCATGGAACGACCGCTATACACGCCCACTGTCAAACCCCGCATCGACGCCGCCAGGCTCGAGACCGGCGATACCGACGTCGACGCCGCTGCGCTCTTCTCCCAAGTGGTTGTCGACAAGGCACGTTTAGTCATCCACATTCGCCAGGCCCTGCAAAACCGTAACCAGATCAGCCTGCGCGAGTTGTGCGAGGTCCAGCCGTTGCAACATGGCCTTGCCGAATTGGTCGCCTATCTACAGGTCGGCGCGGAAGCATTCAAAACGGTCGTGGACGAAGGCACGCCAGAGTCCGTGAGCTGGGCTGTCGAAGCACAGGACGGCAGTCGGCATATCAGACAGGCGAGCCTGCCTCGAATCATTTTTGTGAGGTGAGCATGCAGCACATGGAAACTCAGCCGGACGGGCCTGCCTCGGCGCAAGCCACGGAACATGCAGCTAGCGCCCCTGACCTGTCGGCGTTGGTGATTCCCCTGCTCAAGGGCGTGATCTACCGGGAAAGCGACGCCCGGCTTTGGCAAGTCCTGCTCGGCCTGCAGGCACGCGTCCGTGACTATGTGACGGTGCTCGGCCTGGAGCTGATACTAGACGAGGCCGAAGGCTATGCCTTCCTGCGCTCACGCACGGACAACGAAAACGAAAACGAGCCGAGGCTGCCGCGCCTTGTTGCTCGCCGCCCACTTTCCTTCCCGGTAAGCCTTCTGCTCGCCCTGCTACGCAAGAAGCTGGCGGAGTCTGACGCGGGCGGTGGCGATACGCGGCTCGTGCTTAGCCTGGATGACATCGTTGAGTTGTTGCGCGTATTCCTGCCAGCCGGCAGTAACGAAGCCAAATTGACAGATCAGATCGAGAACCATCTGAACAAGATCGTGGACCTGGGGTTCCTGCGCCGCCTAAAATCGGCAACGTCGACCACCGGCGGCCAGGTAGCCGAGTTCGAGGTCAGGCGTATTCTTAAGGCCTTTGTCGATGCACAGTGGTTGTCGGACTTCGACGCGCAGCTCGCCGCCTACGGCGCACAAGCGGGCGTCATCTCGACGGAGGTACACGATGCATGATGCCCAGTCCCAGAACCTGGACTTCGCTGCTGACGACACACTCTCCGGGTTCCGCCTCCATCGGCTGGAGGTCTTCAATTGGGGCACGTTCGATACCCGCGTCTGGATCATGAATCCGAACGGCAGAAACGCTCTGCTCACGGGCGACATTGGGTCAGGCAAGTCGACCCTCGTTGATGCAGTCACCACGCTGCTGGTACCGGCCAACCGCATCGCGTACAACAAGGCTGCTGGCGCGGACACCAAGGAGCGCACGCTGCGCTCTTACGTGCTAGGACACTACAAATCGGAGCGCAATGAGATCAGCGGAAGCGCCAAGCCAGTCGCGCTGCGCGACCACAACAGCTACTCCGTCATCCTGGGCGTCTTCCATAACGCGGGCTATGACCAGACAGTGACGCTAGCCCAGGTATTCTGGATCAAGGACGCCCAAGGGCAGCCCGGCCGCTTCTATGTCGGCGCTGAGCGCGATCTCTCCATTGCCGTTGATTTTGCCGACTTCGGCACCGACATCGCCGCCCTGCGCAAGAAGCTGCGCACACTCAAAGCGGAAGTGTTCGACAGCTTTCCCCCATATGGGGCTTGGTTCCGCCGCCGTTTCGGCATCGAGAACGAGCAGGCGCTGGAATTGTTCCACCAAACTGTCTCGATGAAGTCGGTCGGCAACCTGACCGACTTCGTTCGCAGCCACATGCTGGAGCCGTTCGAGGTCGCGCAGCGCATCCTAGACCTGATTGGGCACTTCGACGATCTGAACCGCGCACACGAGGCTGTCTTGAAAGCCAAGCGCCAGCAGGAACTGCTCACGCCACTGATTAGCGACGGCGAGCGACACTCGGCGCTCGTCGCAGAGGTGGAAGCCTTGCGGGCCTGCCGTGAAGCGCTCCGGTCCTACTTCGCCACGCAAAAGCTCGGCCTGCTCGACAAGCGCATCGCCGGATTGCTCGAAGAGTGGGATCGCCAGAATGCCCACGTCAAACGCCTGGAGGCGTTGCGGGACAGGGAGCGCCAAGAAGAGGACGAACTCAAGCGCGGCATTGCCGAGAACGGCGGCGACCGTATCGAGCGGCTTGCCGGCGAGATCCGGCGCTTTGAAGCCGAGGGGAAGAAGCGAAAGGACAAGGCGGATCAATATGCAACGCTGATCGCCGCCATTGGCGAAGTCCCGCCGGAAGATGAGACGGGCTTCCTCGCTTTGCGACGTCGCCTCGCCGAACTAGTTGAGCACCTGAGCGAACGGGAAGCCGAACTACAGAACGAACTCACGAACCACACCGTCAATCTGCTTCAGAGCAGGAAAAAGCACGAAGACCTGACGTCGGAGATACTCAGCCTGAAAGCCCGCCGCAGCAACATCCCGGCCGAGCAGGTCGCCATGCGCCGCGCCATGTGTCAGACGCTGGATCTCGCCGAAGACGACATGCCCTTTGCCGGCGAACTGATACAGGTGCGCGAAGACGAAAGCGACTGGGAGGGGGCTGCCGAAAGACTGATGCGCAATTTCGGCCTGTCACTGCTGGTGCCAGATGCACACTACACTGCCGTCTCCGCATGGGTGGACAAGACCCACCTGCGGGGGCGCCTGGTCTATTTCCGCGTCCGCCAGACAGCGCGCGTGGAATTGCCAGAGCTGGGCCCCGACTCACTTGCGCGCAAGCTCGCCATCAAGTCCGACTCAACCTTCTACACATGGCTGGAACGCGAGCTGGCACGCCGCTTCGACGTCGCCTGCTGCGTCACGCCAGAGCAATTCCGGCGCGAGACGCGCGCCATCACGCGCGCCGGCCAGATCAAGGCCCCCGGCGAGCGCCACGAGAAGGACGACCGGCATCGCCTGGACGATCGCAGCCGTTACGTGCTCGGCTGGACAAATGCCGCGAAGATTGCAACACTCGAAAGCTCGGCAAGAGTGCTGGAAGTGGAGATTGGCGATGTAGGCGCTGCCATCGGCAAAACGCAAGGCAAGCAGACGGCACTCAAGAAGCAGCTCACGGCAACGTCGAAGCTGGACGTATTCACGGACTTCCAGGAGATAGACTGGCAGCCCCTAGCGATCGAAGTGGCCCGGCTGACCGAAGAGAAGCACCAGCTAGAATCAGCTTCCGACGTGCTCAAGCAATTGACCGCGCGCCTTGGCGAGGTAAAACAGGCACTGGTGAACACCGAAGGCGAGCTGGAAGAACACAGGGACAAGCGTACCCGGGCCGAGCAGAAGAAGAGCGATGCCGGAACCCTCCGAGAACAAACCCAGGCCGCGCTAGACGAGCCCGGCGCCGAAGCCCATCTCACGTACTTCGAGCACATCGCAGCCATACGCGGCGAGGCGCTAGGCGAACATCAGCTCACGGTCGAGAGTAGTGACAATTACGAGGTCGAGATGCGCAAATGGTTGCAAGCGCAAATCGACGCTGAGAACAAGAAGATCGACCGACTGCGAGATAAGCTTATCGAAGCGATGCTCTCATACTGCACGGCCTTTCCACTAGACACGCAGGAGGTCGACGTGGCAGTCGAGGCAATCGCCGAATACAAGGCCATGCTCGATAAACTCAAGGCGGACGACCTGCCTCGCTTCGAGGCGCGTTTCAAGGAATTGCTCAACGAGAACACAATACGCGAGGTGGCCAATTTCCAATCGCAACTGTCCCGCGAGCGGGAGACCATCAGGGAACGCATTGCCCGCATCAACGACTCGCTCACGCAGATCGACTACAACCCGGGCCGCTACATCGCACTCGAAGCGCAAGCCACGCCGGACGCCGACGTTCGTGACTTCCAAAGCGAGCTGCGCGCCTGCACCGAAGGCGCGTTGACTGGCTCGGATGACCAACAGTATTCGGAGACCAAGTTCCTGCAAGTGAAGCGGATCATTGAGCGCCTGCGTGGCAGGGAAGGGCAAAGTGAACTCGACCGGCGCTGGACGGCGAAAGTCACCGATGTGCGTAACTGGTTCGTCTTCGGTGCCAGCGAGCGCTGGCGCGAGGACGGCAAGGAGCACGAACACTATTCCGATTCGGGTGGCAAATCCGGCGGACAAAAAGAGAAGCTGGCCTATACCATCCTCGCCGCGAGCCTTGCCTATCAATTCGGGCTGGAATGGGGCGCTGTGCGTTCCCGCTCCTTCCGCTTCGTGGTAATTGACGAGGCATTCGGCCGTGGCTCCGACGAGTCCGCCCAGTACGGCCTGCGCCTGTTCGCCCAACTCAACCTGCAGTTGCTGATCGTCACGCCCTTACAGAAGATCCACATCATCGAGCCGTTTGTCTCCAGTGTGGGATTCGTCCACAACGAGGAGGGACGCGCCTCGAAGCTGCGCAACCTCACCATCGAAGAGTATCAAGCGGAGAAAGCGAGGAAATTCGGATGAACTGGACCCCAGCCGCCGATCTGCGTGTCCAGGTGCAAAAGCTATGGGACCGTGGCGCGTTACTGGCCAACCTGACCAGCGGCGAACCCCTTTTCCCGCTGCGGCTTTCACTCAGGTCTCCGAGCTCGGCCGAAATCACCGAACACTTCGACAGCGTTCGAGCGTGGATCGCCGAACTGCGGGCTGTACCGCACATTCGGCTGGAGATGCGCGAGCTCCGGCACCGTGTCTTCGGAAACAATGCCGTACCCGCGGCAGCATGGGTCGACACACTGGAAGATGCCGTGGCGCTGCTCGGCAAGCGCCGCGAGGTGGCGCGCTTCCTGCCCATACTGGAGAGAACGCGCGTAACGGAGCCGGCACTGATGAGCTGGATAGGCAAGCGGCCACTGCGCGCACTGGAGCTTGCCGACGCCTGGCCACGCCTGCTGGACATTGTTGCCTGGCTGCAGGCGCACCCACGCCCAGGTGTTTACCTCAGGCAGGTTGACATCGCAGGGGTGCACAGCAAGTTCATCGAGCAGCACCGCGGCACACTAGCCGAGCTGCTCGATTGCGTATTGCCCGAAGAAGCAATCGACCGGAGCTGCATCGGCATCCAACAATTTGCCGCGCGCTACGGCTTCCGCGACAAACCCCTGCGGGTACGCTTGCGCGTTCTCGACCCGCGCTGCGCGCTGCTGTCGATGGGCCTTGGTTACGAGGACATCACGCTCGACGTCGACAGCTTCGCCAGACTGGAGCCCGAGGCGTCGCGCGTCTTCATCACTGAAAACGAGATCAATTTCCTGGCATTCCCGCAGGTAGCGGACAGCCTCATCATCTTCGGCGCAGGCTATGGCTTCCAGATGCTGGGCATGGCGCCATGGCTGGCACGCAGGCGCTTACATTACTGGGGAGACATCGATACACACGGATTTGCCATCCTCGATCAGCTTCGAGCCAGTTTCGGTCATGTGGAGTCATTCTTGATGGACCGCGACACGCTCATGGCATTTGAAGCACAGTGGGGCGACGAGGAGAGCCCAACGCAACGCGAACTACCTCGATTGACCAGCGCAGAGCGCACCCTCTATGACGATTTGCGGGACAACAGGTTGCGCAAGAACCTGCGGCTGGAGCAGGAGAGAATTGGTTATGGCTGGCTTGAGGCTGCACTGGCTGCGCTGGCTTAGCTTGTGGGGTGGGTCGCTCCGGTAGGCCTAACCCTGCGCCATCCGGTACCCCATCGCCCGATATCCCCGCTGTCGCTTCTCCCACATCCGCAACAACGCCGGGTGGCCGCTGTCGACGAAGTCAATGATGCGCACGTCAGTCTTGGTGGCGTGCTCGCGGTGCAGCCGGCCAGCGTACTGTTGCAATGTCCCCCTCCACGAAACTGGCATAGCCAGCACCAATGTGTCTAGCGCTGGATGATCGAAGCCTTCGCCTACCAGCTTGCCCGTTGCCAACAAAATGCGCGGGGCATCCGAAGGCAACGCGTCCAGTTCGCTGACAACAGTCGCACGCTGCTTCTTCGACATCCGGCCATGCAAGACGAACAGTGCAGGCACCTTCGCCTCCAGCACAACCCGTATCGCATCGAGTTGCTCTGTACGTTCTGTCAGCACCAGCACATTCCGACCTTGCACGAACGCGTCTTCGGCCTCGGCCGCTATCGCGTCCGTTCTTGCTTGAGCCTGGGCAAGGTGCTTGAACACATCTTGAATCCCCGCCTCCTGCGGCAGGTCAATGCGGGTACTCAGCATGCGCGGAATCACCTCAAGATCATGGGGGGCGCTAGCTGGCCTAGCTGCTGTGTGCCGAATCGGTCCGCATTGCATGAAGATGATGGGCTGCTGGCCATCCCGGCGAATCGGCGTGGCTGTCAAGCCAAGCACGTACTTCGCCCTGACCTTCCGCAGGATGGCGTCGATGGACACCGCGCCGACGTGGTGGCACTCGTCAACGATAACGTGTCCATAGCTCTCCACCAGCGGATTGACTTCTTGTTGCCGCGAAAGCGATTGCATCACTGCTATATCGATCCTGCCGGTGGGCCTGGCTTTGCCGCCGCCAATGGTACCCAGTACGTCCCTGCCGATACCGAGAAAAACCTGGAGACGCTCCTGCCACTGCTTGAGCAGTTCAGTGCGATGCACAAGCACCAGGGTATTTACGCCACGCCGCGCGATCATCGCTGCAGCAGTCACCGTCTTTCCGAAGGCTGTCGGGGCGCACAGCACGCCGACCTCGTGGTCCAGCATGGCGGCCACGGCCGCCTCCTGGTCCGGGCGCAACTCGCCGGCGAACTTCACTTCAAGCTGCTCCCCACCATGTCGCTCGTCGCGAAGATCGGCACGGATGCCATTGTCTTGGAGCAACGCTTTCGCCGCATCGAGGCAACCGCGCGGCAGTGCAATGTGTTGTGGATAATTCTCCGCACAACCAATCACCCGCGGCTTGTCCCACACCGACATCCGCATGGCCTGCGCCTTATAGAACTCCGGGTTCTGAAATGCGGCAAGGCGGATCAAGCGGTTCGCCAACGGCTGCGGCAGGGCTGCCTTCTCGACATAAACGAGATTCGCCAGTGTCACGGCGAGGGACTCCGGCATCGGCAAGGACAGCTTGCCGGTGGACGGTGATGCGGACTTCCAAGGTGCTCCCAAGTCCTCCTCATCAATGAACGTCACGTCCAGCGGATGCGCTCCACCGGTTGCAAGCAAGATGGCGGGCTCGATGTCGTGTGGCGCCATTGTCCGGACGGACGACAGGAATGCCCACTGATCCGGATAGGGCTGCAGGCTGGCGTCGACGAACACGCTGCAGCCGCTCTCCCTCGGCTTCTTCTGAAGGGGCAGGGCGATCAGGTTTCCGAAGCCGCCCTTCGGCATCGTGTCCTGGTTCGGGAACAGCCGGTCATACGATTCGAGTTTCAGTTGCCGCGTGCGTGCGCACGCATGGCTGATGATCGCCGTACCCAGGCGACGGGCATCGCGTGCGGACACCTTGCTCGTAAAGAACACCCACGCATGCACGCCCTGGCCGGAGCGGGAAATTTCAAGGCTGATGGGGACTCCCAGTTCGTCGCACGATTGAACGAATGCGCGCGCATCCTCGCGCCACTCGGCCTTGTCGAAATCGACGGCGAGGAAATAGCAGCTGTCGTCTTCCAGCAACGGATAGACGCCTACAGTGTGCGCACCGGCCAGATGATCGTAAATGACCGATTCCGACAGTGGAATCAGCAGACGATTGCCACAGTCCGAGCATTTGATGCGTGGCTTCTCGCATACGCCTGTGCGCCACTCGTTGGCGCACGCCGGCGCATAACCCGCGCGCCCGGAAGTCCTGCTCTCCCACCGGATGGGATAAGCATCCGTTCGTCCGCGGAACAAGCGGCGAAAAAGAGCGACCTTGTCGTCCGTGGAGAGACGAGACGACTCTGTTCCGGGCAGAGGCTGCAATCGCACGGCCGGCAGGCGCCACTCGATGCCGTGTTTCTGCAACAGCGCAATCAGCCGAGCGTTCTCAGTCTGTAGTGCGGCTACAGAATCACGCTCATCCATCGACACCGAACTCGGCAAGAAGCTCGCCCATGTCGTCGCCCACGCCGTAGCCAATATCCTGTCCAAGGCTGCTTACGGCCCTGAGCCGTTTCCGCAGCGGCTGCCGCTGCGCCTCTGGCAAGTTGCCGATCTCCAGCAACGCCTGCTCAAACATCCGCACCAACGCACTGAAGTAGTTTTCATCCTCCAGGCCCTCGTTGGCGCATCCGATCGCGCGTTCGCAATAGAACACCATCAACTCGGCAAGCCCCTCGGGCCGCCCGATGGCCTTCTTGTAGTCCGCGATGGCCTTCTTCGCAGTCACAACCGAATGGCGATGGTTCGTGAACGGTTTGGGCCACAGCCAGCGGTCGATTGTCGCCTTGTATGGTTTGAGGACGTCGTCCCCTAATCCGAAGCGGGCGTGCAGGAAGGACTGGTTGTCCTTGCTGGCGGCGTACATGTCTTGCACCAGGCTCACAATGCCAGCACGGTCGAGGTCGGCCAGTTTGGCTTTGAGATCGCTCCAGCTAGGCGTGGTTTTCTTGGTCACCATTTCTATCAACTAGTCTTCGTCATACGATCAGAGACAGTTGTCAACCAAAGGTTAACAGCTGCCTAGCCGGGCGCCGCATCGGACACTGATGCCGAGCGGCGCCATGAGCCCGTCCTCGAAATCAGGAATCGATCGGTTGTTCCGATCCATGATGTAGCGAGGGCAATGTTAGCCCGAAATCCGAGCCCGCCTCGTCCGAGGCGGCTACCTAACACTAAACAACAGTGATTGCAGCAGGCTCATCAGGGCAAGTCAAGCCGCCCAGCTCACGGCGCCAATGGGCATCCAATCGCGAGTGCTGCGCGACCAAGGCGCTGAGTTGCGGTCACGTGCCAACAGGTTATCCACCTCGGTGATAACCAGATGCCGCGTCGCATCCTCACTTCAGCTGAAAAGACATGGGCGCAGCCTCCGCTCGCATTGTTCAGCACGGCGAATCACTTGGCTGGCTTGGGAAGGCGGTTGCACGAACTCAGGTACTTCACATTTGCCGGTTCGCGCACCACCTGGTTGGTGGCGTCTAGCGTCGAAATCGTTGAAACCGTCATGCGACAGGATTTCCAGTCGTAGCTGGCTTCGTAGTCCACTCCGGCCTGCGGGACCCACGATGCTTCACTGGAACAGCCGCCGCGCACAGATATAGATCCGCCGACACCTACCAGCGTACCGCCGCCACCAAAGCCGAAAGTGAACGACTGGTTGGCAGGAATGTAGGTCTCTGCAAAGCGTTCGCTCCTTTCCTCCTCATTGCCTGGAATACCGATGCTGACGCCCTGCTTGTGCTTATGCAGCGCATTGTCCCAATCGAGCAAAGCGATGTTGATGCGCCCGATAGTATCCTTCGAATCGAAGCAGGTGGCGGCAGCCGGCGCATTCGGGTAAAGGAAAACGTTCGTGTTGACCCGCGGCCCGGTGTTGACCACGCGCAATCTTGCACGTTCTCCGGACGTCGGCTCCTGATACTTGGCCGCGCAACCGGCCAGCGCAAACGCGCAGGCGCACAAAGTCAGTACAAGCGTTGTGGTTCTCATATTCACGACATGAAGAAATCTATAAGGCATACGGCGGCTGCGCTACATGCCCGCGAAGTTAGCGTTCGGCCACCGAGCGGGGCCGCAGCATGAACGGCACGCGGTTGTCCGGGCCTGCGCCAGGCTGGAGCTCATACGCGAGCAGTCCGCATCGTCCATTGCCGCCAATCGACGTCGCTTGCAGCAGCACGACGAGCTCGTAATCGTGCCCTGCTTCGGGCGTCATCACTGCCGCCGCGCGACACACAAGAGTGCCGTCAAGCGTGGCCGCAAACATTAGCGAGAGCGGCTGTCCCGCGCTCACGTAGCGCTCGAGCACGGGCATGTTGGTATCCTGATCTGTCGAGGCCGGCATGCCGATGCGCTCGCTTTCCTTCGGGGTCTTGCCGATCCCTGCCCATCCCTTCGTGAAGACGGCAAGCACCTGCCGCTTGGGTTCATTGTCCTGCTCGACGGTCCCAAGGATGATAGCGGGATACGCGTACATATCCATCGCTTTGATGCGCAGGCGTGCCTGCGTGTCAGGGGCGCCTTTTGGCGCGTATTCGGGCATTACGGCACATCCGGTGAGCAAAAGCGGTAGCGCTATCAGCGCACCCAACAATGACCGGCGGGGCAAGAAAGATGTCATGGGAAAACTATGAATAATTGGGAATTTGGGCGTCGCGTGCAGCGGAGACGACGCCCGTTGGGCCGGCGGCGGCATCCTCATCCGCCGCGCACTGGCTGTCGCCGTAGGTGCCACCGGGATTGCAGCCTCCAGCCACCGGGCGATCGCAACGAAGGACGCGGCGGAACGTCACCCGTAAAGCGGAGGGAAGTGGACGGCGCTAAAAAAGCTGTTCGCCCACCCTTGCTCCTCGATCAATCGAGCGATGCCAGCGTGACGCCGCCCAGCCTGAGTTGCCAGCTCACTTTGCCGACGCCTTCACCACGTCCCCGGTATAGCTCAAGGACGACAGCTCCTCCTTGGCTTTGTCGGGCGTTTCCAGCTCCAGCACCACGCGGCCCACCATCAGGCCCATTGACGGCGAACTGCGCACATACTTCGTTTCCCCACCATCCAGGGCGAAGCTGAGCGTCTTCTCCGTTTCCGTCGCCGCCGAGGCCACATATTTGCCAGCAGGCCGGTCCACGAAGAAGAAGCCGCCCGGCTTGGACTCCCCCACAACCTGGTTGTTGAGGCGAAGGTCCGGTTGGATCGCGGCGCCGAACATGGACGCCGAGCGCAGGAAGTAGATACGCCCCTCGCCCGGCTTGATCGTCGGGATCGAGGCCGCCATATCAGAATGCTTCACACCCGATGCGCAACCCGCCATCAGCAGCGACATCGCCATCCCACCCATTGCCATACGTACAACTCGCTTCATTCAGTCTCTCCAAAGGTCAACGGTACTGCGGTTGAAAGCGGGGAATAGTTCTGCTCCCCCGGCAAATAGAAGCCCACCAGCTTTTTGTCTTTGAGGACAAGGTAGGCTTCGTGGACCTGACGGCCCTCGATCGTGAAGATCGTTCCGACCGGCCGGTAGACGGCCCCTTGCGGCACGCGTCCAACCGGCTTCCATACGGATTTGGCGGCCAATGTTCGTGAGTACCCCGTATCGAGCTGGATCACTGCTGGTGCCTGGATCGTGATGGATCGCACGGCAGTGCCATCCTGTGCAAGCTCGACGGAAGATGGTGTTGTTGCGATCATCGGGGCGCAACCGGACAAGGCCACACCGCAGGCAAATAGCACCCAGAGGTAACGCAAACGCATCGGCGCTAAGGTGTTCATGAAAGCGTATATTTTTATTTATTTTCTGAAATCCGAGCCTCGATTCGGAAATCTGCGTATTCTAAAGTATCTCGTCCACTCTTCCATGGCCGATCAATCTGGCATTCTCGCGAACCTCGAATTCGTCTCCGACTTTTATTTTGTCTGAGAAGAACTGCCAGCTTGCAAAGCTGATTTTTGCCTTGAGTTTTTCACCCGGAAAGTGGAAATTGCTGTCCTCATAGGAATGTATTCCACTTGCCAGGTAGTCAACGGCCACGAACTTGTGATGTGGAGCATACCCGTTGCACACGCCCGCCGTCTTTGGCCTTTCCACATCCTCCGAGATCACGAAGGTTGCCAGGATCTGATTCATCAATTTCTCTCAAAAGCATGCTCAATATATTTGAGCAAAGAATTGAACGGATCTCTTTTTGACCTTCTCCTCCACCGAAAGGATGCCACTCTTGAGTGTGTGGATTCCCGGGATACCAACGTTGGAAGTTTCAGCCAACGCCACTCAATACCTCGTCACTTCAGAAACTACGAACCCGCCCTCGACTCCCTCGGGTACGTGTCAAACGCGTTTTTGCCCGTCTCCAAATGCAGCCGGTCACATACAGGACATCGGTAGACGGTGATACTTCCTTCATCAATCATGTCGTAAAACACCTCCCCGCTTTGCCCTGCTCCGCCATCTAGCCTGTCTGCTATTTCACCCACGCGTGCCATCGGCACCAGCCGCCATTCACATTCCGGCCAAACGCCTGATAGATTCAACACGGTTCCACATGTGCAAGCAAATTTCGGCATTCTTATCCTCGAGAAGCCGATCGGGCACCTCATGGTCCTTTCCAGTTCTGTCTATAGCGTCCGCTATTCTCAGTTGTGATGCTCATGCTAACTGGTACTAGCCTAAGTAAAACGAAGTTAAATTTCTGGCACAAACGCCGGACGTGGCACCTTTGGCATGTTGTCATACGCCTTCAATACGACTTGCAGGGGCGTCAGAGTCTCATCGTGATGCCAGTACACTATTTTTAGCCATGTAGCCGCACGGATATACTGCCCACCACCTAGCCAGTTTTCTTGCAAATTGGTCTGCAGCATCTTGCGCCCAGCCTTGAACAAGTCCTCCTCGTCAAACTGTTGGCGAGCCGTTCGATGTAAGCACAGGGCATAGCCAAAGTCACGTGGTTTGAGTGCTTTGGATAGAGATACACTCGTCTTACCTGTCCAGCGTTCGTACATTTCAATTCCGGCCTCGAATCCCTCATCATGCTCGCCGCCTTGGTACGCAAAAGCCATGTAGTCATCTAGGCCGCTTTTGATGATTTCGTGGGCTGGCCATGGGCGCTTTTCATAACGCCACCGCGCTTCCTCATAGACGCGAGCCGAATCCCACTCGCCCTCATAATTCCAGCCTGTGTCCAGCCACCCACCCAAGGCTTTGGCCCAGTGCAAGGTTGTGCGATGCGCGTTGGGGTCTGGCCCGAATTTTTCATCTTGCTCGATGGCTTGCTCTATCCATTTGAGGGATCGCGGAATGACGGGAGCGACGTCGACATGCAAACTGACGAGCCATGCGGAGATTACATCCGCCAAATCAGACTGCGCGACGTTACCCATGGGACGATTTTTGTCATATTGGGTTCTAAGAACACGAGCCAAGCCACCCTCCACGGTAACTTGGCGAATTCTCACTGGGTCATATAACATAATTTATCAACATGGATTTCCATTGCAAAATATAACGTTCGTTGAATTCTTTGCGGAACCGGATCCAACAGTGTTAGTCGTGAAATTGCCATCTTTCAAATTTTGAATTGCTGCATCTTTTACAGATTGAGGCAAGCGAGATAAATTTATGCTCTGTCGCGCCTGTTCAATCGCGCTGTTTAATGCATTCGATCCCGGTGTAAACGTTTTCGAGGGCGGTACTCCAGTCGTATTGCTACGGAACTTGTTGTCCCACAGGACTACTTCACCCGTGCTGGAGTTCACGGATACTACATCCGCGCCATGAGTCCCAACGGTATCGCCATATCTTACTACCGTTTGATTAGGCAGATTCGCCACTTCATTGGCTAAACGCAATTCGCCTACATAGCCATTCACCTGAGAGTTGGCGATATTGGGATTGGATGAGTTCAGCACCTTGGGCTGATAGCCTAGCCCCGCCACCGGGTCGGGAAGATTCGGATCAAGCGCGACCCCATTGCTGACCCTTGGTTGCACTGCAGTCGGCAACACATCCGCCGCCTTGTAACCCGGACCCGCATTAACCACCGTGCTCGGCGATCCACCCTGCGCCGGTGAGTAAGGACCACTCTCCGCAGTTAGATTGGGAACCTTGCCCGAGCCAACAGGCGCGCCGAACGGTGCACCTGCGCCACCCACAAAATCTACCAGAGACTGAACGCCCTTGGCCAGATTCGTGTTGCTGCTCGCCATCGACCCCTCGGCCGCACTCAGCGCGGTGCCGACCTGCATATAGGTCTGTGCAAGCGCCTCGCGCTGCTGGGTGGTCAGTTCCAGCGGCTTTCCCAGCTCCGTCGAGGCCTGCTGCATGGTCATGCTGGCGCCGAGGAGCGCTCGGCCCAGAACGCCCATGCCGCCGCTATCGCCGTTAGCCTGGAAGGTGTCATAGAGGCCAGATGCCTGAGTGACAGCCTGCTGCAACTTCAGATAGGCAGCCGCCTTGTCAGCAGGCGTCGATGCCTTTGCGTAAGCGTCCTTCGCACTGGTCAGATCGGTGTAGACCTTGGTTTGCGCTTGATCGACCTTGTCCCACTTGGCGGCTAGTGCCTGCTTCTCTGCCGCAGTCTTTGCAGCCGCGATTTGATCGGCCCGCTGCTTCGTTTGGTTGCCTGACAATGCGTTGTTCAGGACCTCGTTCTGTGCTGCCAGCGTGGCGGATGTCGCATTCGTGCCCAGCAGTACACCGGCTGCGCCACCAATCAGCGTTGCCAGTCCGACCGTGGTCGCATAGCGGATCTTGTCATCGCTGTAGTTCAACACCGAACTATCGGCATAGATCTGGTCGCGGATCAGCGGTGCTGCAATTGCGCTCGCCGCCCCACCAACCGCACCGCCCGCGCAATCGCCCCCACTCAAGCTGGCCGCAGCACACCCAAGGAGCGCGTGACCAGCCGCGTTAGCCAGGATCGTGCTGGTGTCCGCGCCTACGGTACCGATGCCCGGCAGCGTCACGCCAATGGCATTGGCCCCAACCGCCGCCGCATCCCGCACCAGCCCGTTCGCAAAGGCCTGGCCAAAGCTGCCGCCGTAGGCCACGGTATTGACCCCGGCGCTGATGGCAGAGCGCACCACGCTCGCAGCGACGTAGCCGCCGAGGTTGGACTGAACAGCATCCCAGGTGCCCTTGGCAAGGTTCTCGCCAATACTCTTGATGCCCACATCACCCAGGTCCAACCCACCCAGCGCGCCCTGCGTGAGGCCTGCTGTCACCCCCGAGACAACACCGGCTTTGAGCGCCGCTCCCATGTTCAACGAGCCTGTGGTAATCAACTGGCTCGCCATACTCGACAGCGTGCCGGCAATCAGCCCCGACACCGCCAGCGACATCGCTGCCCCAATGCCCGCAGCCGCGAATGCCGCGCCGGCGGCGGCCGTGGCGCCCATGACGGCGGAATACGCCGCGCCCACGATTGCCGCCCCAGCCCCGGCCGTCACGATCGAAATCGCCACCGCCGCCACCATCGCCACCACCATGCCGATGGGGCCGAACCCGCCCTTCTTCTCCTGAATAAACCGCGTATGAATATCGTCAGCGACCGTGCCTTCGGTGTAGTTCAACCCCAGGTTGGCCTTCAGCTGGTTCACCAGCGCCACGGTTGCGACCTCGTCGACCGTGCCGTCGGCGTTGCGGATCAGGAACGCGTTGTTGACCGCGTGGATGCTGTCGGCCTCGATGTTCATGCGCATGGCGCTCATGAATCCGCCGGGCTGCACCACCGTGCCGGTGATCACGTTCCAGCCGCCCTGGGCCTTGTAGGCCGAGGTGCCGATGTCGACCACGTTGGGGCCGGCGTCGATGCTGCCGGCTTTCACGTTGAGCGTGTCGGCTGCGGTGATGGCGCCGCTGTTGCGCAGTTGGCCGGCTACGTCCAGGCTCACCTTGTCGCCGGCGATGGTGCCGCCGGTCGGCTTGGTCAGCGCCTGTGCGTAGCCCTCGGGCAGGTACACCTGCGGCACCAGCGCGTTCACCGTGGGGCATGCCGTGCTGGCTACGGTGTTGCAGTTCGGGTCGGGTACGGCTTGCTGCACGTACCAGAGCAGGGGCTTGTCGAGCTCGTTGACCTGCGTCTGGGTCAGCGCCGTGCCCAGCGCGATGTTGTGCGCTTTGGCGTAGTCTGCCGCGTTCTTGTAGAGGCTGAGCTTTTCCTGGTCGGTGACCGAGAGCTGGTTCTGGCTGTCCCAGGCCAGGCCACTCACGAAGCTGGCTTGGCCGGTCTGTTGCAGCGCGGCTTGCTGGAGCCTTTGTCCTTCGGTGTAGGGGTCGTAGTAGAAGCTGACCTTGCCCGGGCGCAGTTCGGCGGGCAGCTGCGCGAGCAGGCTGTCGGGCGTGACGCCGGCCAGCACGGCGGTGGCCGGGCTGTTGTTCAGGTATTGCGCGCGGTCTGTGGTGCCGTTGGGCGCGGTGACCGGGTTGCCGGCGAGGTTGGCGTTGAAGTGCCAGTCGATGGTCTGGCTGCTGCCGGTGGTGGGCGCTGCAGGCGTGGCCACGATGACCGGGTTGAACTGCCAGGGGGTGGTCGGGTTGTTCACCGGCGTGGCGGCCGGTACCGTGCCGCCGGGGGTTGCCACGGGGCCCAGCGGGATGACTTGCTGCGCGCCGGTTGCGGGCGGCGTGGGTTGCGTGGGGCTGGTGTAGCCGTTTACCAGGGCGGCGCCGGTGACGTCGACCTGGCTGCCCATCAGGTTGCCGGTGTTGAGCACCTGGCCTCCGGCCTTCACCGACAGCGCGTTGCTGGCCTGGATGCCGGATTCCAGGCTGCCGAGCGTGGCGCGCCCGCCGGTGTCGTGCCAGCGGTCGCCGCCGCTGCGGTCTTCCTGCCAGCGCCCCACCCAGTCGGCATTGAGCGGGATGCTGTTGTTGTCGATGCTGCCGGCCATGCCGACCGTCACGTTGCGCCCGCCGGTGATGAGCGCGCCCTTGTTGGTCAGGTTCGTGCCGGACAGCTGGACGTCGCGCGCGGCGGAGATGACGCCGGCCGGGCCGGCGGCGGCGTCCTCATCCGCCGCGCACTGGCTGTTGCCGTAGGTGCCACCGGGATTGCAGCCGCCGGCGTAAGGCGGGTTCTGGCCGCCGTAGCTCTTGTGCAGCCGCGCTGGATCCATGGTGGTGTTGACCAGCGTCGGCGCGGTAATCGATACATCGCCCGTCAGCGACTGAATGGCGCCGGAGCGGTTGGTCACGTTGCTGGTGGCGTTCAGGGTGATATCGCCCTGCGCGGCCAGCGTTGCGTTCAGGTTCTGGATGTTGGCCGCGCTGATCGTGAGCGTCTGGCCAGCGGCCACCGTGCTGGGCGTCTGCTGCCAGGCAAGGGAATCCACGCGGGGATTGCTGTCGTCAGGGCAGTCCGGCGCGCCGGCCACGCAGCCGGGCGTTGTGGTGATCTTGCTGTCGTAGACGCCCTTGTTGGTGAACGTGCCCGGCGTCTTGATGGCGACCTTGCCCGCTGCGGCCAGGTCGCCGGCATTGGTCAGGTCGCCGGTGCCGGTGAGATTCAGGTTGCCGCCGGCGGTGATCTGGCCGGCTTTGCCGAGTTGATAGCTGGTAGTGACCTGGCTGGGCGCGGCGGCAGCCGCGCCAGTGGCAGTCTTGCCTTGCGCGACCGGCGACCATGGCGGCGGCGCGGAGCAGCTGTCGCAGGCATTCATGTTCGGCGGCACGCCGTAGACCAGCGGCCCCGCTCCGAGGACGTCGGTATTGCCCGTTGTGAGTGCCGCGAGCTGCGCCATGAAGGCCGAGAGCTCGCCCTGGTTCACCGAATCCCCGCTACTGTTGACCAGCGTTGCAGAACGGCTGTTGTCCAGGCTGCCAACGTTGAGCGTTACGTTCCTGCCCGCTGAAATGATGCCGCCCTTGTTCGAGAGCGAGGCCGTGCCGATGTCGAGGTTCCCGCCACTGATGATCTGGCCGGCGGTCCCGTCGGCCTGGCGCACCACCGTATGGTCTACGGTGGGTACGCCAATATTGAGGGTGCTTCCGGGCGTCAGCAGGAAGGGCGGCACCCTAGCCGCACCCGGGATCAGGTGCCACAGGTCTTGTCCGTACTGCTGGTCCCCGTTCGAGGGAATGATCTCCGCACCGCGAACCAGCAGTACGGAACCGTCGGGATTGCGTGCGACGTCGGCCAGCGTGATATTGGAAATCGCGCCTGGTGCATAGGCGGGACAGTTGTCGCAAGACCCCCCTTGCAACCAAGGCGAATAGCTGCCGATGATGGTCGAGTTGAGCAGACTGTCGTTGACCACCTTGGTGATGGAACTACCCGCATCAACCGGCGCGGTGCGGTCATTGATGACCGCACCCGCAGCGATATGCAAGTTGCCGTTGGCGCCGATCACGCTGCCGATGTTGTTGAGCGTGCCGGAGATATCGACCTTGATGTCGCCACCGGCCTGGGTGGTGCCGCCACGGTTGTCGTAGTCGCCGCCGGTAACGGTCAGATTGCCCAGGGCCTCGGCGGTGCCCTTGTTGGCCACGTTGCCGCCCAGCGCCAGATTGCCGTTGGCGTGCAGGGTGCCGGTGTTCGTCAAAGCGCCAGCGGACAGCGAGAGATGGCTGCCGCTGACGATCTGCCCGGCATTGGTGAGCGTGCCGCCGGTGGCCAGGGTCAGGTCGCCGGATTTCTGGATCGTGCCGGTATTGGTGATGCCCTGGCTGGCATTGAGCACCACGTTGCCGCCCGGCACGTTCCATGTGCCGGTGTTGTTGATGGCCAGCGCGGCGAGGGTGAGGGTGGCGTTGGCGTTCAGCGTGCCGGCGGTGGCCGCCGATGGGTCGAACACCTGGTTCGGCGTGTTCACCGTGAGGTTGTTGCCCGCCAGGATCTGGCCCGCCGCGTTGTTGAAGCTCCCGTTGCCGCCCGTGATGCTCAGCGTCAGGTCGCCCACCGTGGGCGCGCGTCCGGTGAGGTCGCCGGCGAAGAGGGTGCCGCCCTGGTTGCTGGCGAGCGCGCCGCTGGTGACGGTGAGATTCCTGGCACCCGCGATCAGGCCCTGGGCATTGTCCAGGGCATTCGCCGCCGTGACGTTGACGGTCTGGCCGCCGACAGTGCCGCGGTTGGTCAGGGTGGAGGCAGTCAGGCTGACCTGGTTGCCGGCGAGCGTCCCGGCATTGCTCACGGCACCGCCGTTGACCGCGAGCTGCTGCGTGGCGATCGTCGCCCCGCTGTTGGCAATGGACTGGCCGCCCAGCGTCATATTGGCGGCCGTGGTGTCGCCGGTCAGGGCGAGGCTGCGCGTGGCCGACGCATCGAGCGTGCCGGTGACGGCATTGCCCCCGGTTGTGCCTGAACCCGCCGCCGAGCCGACCTGGATATCCGTGCCGCGCAACGTCGCGTTGCCGCCCACCCAGGTGAGCTGCCCCGCCTTGAGCGTCTGTCCGGCCGTGGCCGCCAGATCGCCGCCGGTCAGCACGCTACCGCCCAGGGTGAGGTTTTGTCCCGCGTTCACGGTGGCGCTGCCCACACTGGAGAGCGCTCCGCTCACCGTGGCCGAGCCGGCCGCAGCCTGGATCGTGGCGTTGCCACCGCTGGCCAGGCTGCCGGCCACGTTGGCGTTCTGCCCCGCCGCGATGGTGGCATCGCCATCGCTGGTCAGCGCACCGTTGATCGCGGCGCTGCCGGCGGTGGCGGTAATGGTGGCCTTGCCCGCGCTCTGGGCCTGGCCGCCCACCGTGACATTCTGTGCAGCGGTGAGGGAGAGGCCGGCATTGCTGCCGATCTGCCCGCTGGTGGTGATGCTCCCGCTGCGGGCGGTGACGCCAACCGGGCCGGTGGCGAGCACCTGGCCGCCGAGATTGGCATCGGTGCCCGCGGTAACGGCAAGCGTGCCGGGCGACACGACATTGCCGGTGGTGGTGACGTTGCCGGTGACGCCGGTGAGCGACACATTGCCGCCGGTGCTGCCCGCCATGCCGTTGATGGCGAGATGGCGTTGCGTGGACAGGTCCAGATCGGCCGCCGAGACCGCGCTGCCGTCGATGGTGGTGTCGCGCGCCGCGTTGAGCTGGATCGTGCCTGGTGCGCTGACATCGCCGCGCAAATGGATATCGCCACGGCCATCGTTGCCCGCCGCCGAGATGGCGATCTGCGATCCACTGACCGCGCCGCCCACATCCACGCTGCCGCCGGCGGCCAGGGTGACGGCGTTCTGCGCCTGGATGCCACCGGCACCGCTGATCGAGCCACCTGCCGACACCGCCACGGCCTTGCCCGCGTTCAGCGTGCCGCCCAGTGTGGCGTCCTGCCCGGCGTTGAGGGTGTATCCGGCCTCGCTGTGGCCATTGCCCGACGCCACCACGGCCCCGGCGGCATTGAGCGCGACCGCCTGCTTGGCGTAGGTGCTGCCAACCTTCAGGTTACCAGCGGAGTCCAGCGTCAGGTTGTTGGCCGACGCGGCGAGATTGCCATCGGTGCGCACGCCCAGGCCCGCGGCGGTGCTCACGATCTGGATCTGGCCGGCAGTCATGGCACCGAACGCGGTAGCGTCGATCGCCAGGCCGCTGGCGGCACTGGTGTTGCTGGCCGCGTTGTTTGCGCCGGTGGCCGTGGTGGCAAAGGCGCCGCCGGATGGCGTAGCGGGGGACACAGCTGCGGGCGTGACCAACTGGCGCCCGGCCACCAGGTTGATCTGGTTGCCCGCGTAGAGCGCGGCATCGACGCCGATCGACTCGGCGATCAGGTTGATGTTGCCGACCGTGCCCTCGATGCCCACGCCGTTTGGGTTCCCCGGCGACGGGTTGGCGATCTGTACGCGCCCGCCCTGCACGAGGAAGCCGGCGGCGGTGGCAGCATCAAAGCTGGTGGCTGTCCCGGTGCCCGACAGGAACTGCGGCACGCCGGTGGTGAGCGTGACCTGGGTGGTGTTGGTGAAGCTCGCACCACGGGTATAGACCCCGCCGGGCGCGGCGATCACAACCCCGGCCGGGGCGCCGAACACTTCGATGGTGCCGTTGACCTGGGCGGGCGTCTGGCTGGTGACCTGGTTGATGATCAGGCCAGCCGGGCCAGAGGTGGCCAGGTTGGCGTTGGCGCCAACCTGGCCACCGAGGAACGTGCCGCCGCCGGTAGTGCTGTTATTGAGGATCAGGCCGATCGGATCGACCACGAATGCACGGTACTGGTTGAGCGAGATACCGGCTGCGTTGGGCGTGGTGATGCCCACCACGGGCACGCCGCCTGCCGGCGCGCCCGGTCCGCTGGTGGTGCCAATCGACGGGGTGAAACGCACCGGCGCGTTCGGGTCGGTGACCGGCGCGGCATGGGCCGCCGCAGGGCCAAAGCTGACCGTCACCGGCAAGTGCGCGACCGCCCAGCGCATCAGGCTTTGCCGCGCGGCGCCGGACTGCATCGCGATACTAGCCGGATCCGAGGCGCCCGCCGCCAACGCCCCTGCCGCCTGCCGGGCTTGCTGCAAGGACACCTGCAGCGGCGCAATCCAGGTCGTGATGGCCACCACGCCAGCCAGCGCACGCACCCACAAGCGGCGACGGCCACGCTCGGCCATGCAGAGGCCGGGCGACGGATCGGGTTGTGCGTTGTCCTGAGGTAGAGCGGCTTGTTTCACGCGGTACATGGTGCTTCCTGGCAGTGCGTCGAGCTGGATGTCTTGGGGCGGGTTGCGTAGGAGGGCGGGCGGCCTTTGCGGGCCGCCTTACTGCGTGATCTTTGCCTTGCCCAGCAACTGCGTGACCAGCGTGGTCGTGGCCCGCTCAAGTTCCTGCGCCTGCAGCGCTTGCTGGATGCCGGGCTTGACGGTGTCATAGGCCGGGACACGGGTTGCGCGCACTTCGTCAACCTTGACCAGGAAGCGGCGGTTGTTCCAGGCCACGGGGGTGGCGCTCACCGCGCCAGCGGGCAGGGTGGACAGCGCTTGCGCAAGCGGCAAGGGCAGGTTCTGGGTCTGGCCTTCCTGCGCCGGCACCTTGAAGCTGAGCCAGTCCATCGCACCACCGCTGGCCTTGGACGGCGCGAGGCTCACCTGCTGCGCCACCTTGGCGAAGTCCTCGCCGCCCTGGATGCGCGCAAGCGCGGCGGCGGCCGCGGCATCGTCGGCGAGCTCGATCAGGCGGCCCTTGTATTCCTTATCGCCCAGGCTTGCCACGATGGCGTTGTAGCGTGAGCGCACCTGCTCCTCGGTGACCGGTGCGGGCTTGATCTGGTCCTTGAGCCAGGCCTGCGTCAGGATGGCGTCCTTCGCCTCGCGCAGGGCCTGCTGCACATCGGGCCGCGCTTCCAGCCCCTTGGCCTTGGCCGCTTCCTGGCGGAACAGCTCGCGCGCGATCAGCTGCTGCTTGATGGCGTTGCGTGTTGCGTCGTTGTCGGGGAGTTGTGCCTGCTGCATGGCACGGGTGATCTTGTCATCGGGGATGGCCACGCCGTTGACCGAAGCGGCAAAGACAGGTTGCAGGCTGAAGGCCAATGCGGTGGTGGCGATAAGGCGAAAGATCTGGGATTGCATGTTGGTTTCCTTTGACATCGGATATCGGGTATCGGAGTTCTGTGTTCGGTGTTCTGCGTTCTGAGCTCTGCCAGGCCGCTTCAAGCCCAACTCATCGGCACAGCTCAATAAGTCCAGTTGAGCGTGGCCAACAAGAGCGGCGCCTTTGTGCCCAGATAGCTGGGCTGCGCAAGCGGCACGCCAACCAGCAGTTCACTGGTGAATGTTTGCTTGGCCCATTGGGCCGAGAGACGGATGCCGGCGCCGGTGCCGGCCACCGATTGCCAGTCACGGGTTGCGACCGATTGGGTCTGGCCGCCGTCCAGGAACAGGTACGGCTCCATGCGGATGCCGGCCAGCGCGGGCGCGTTGGCCCACACCATCTCGTTGCGCAGATACGCGCCACGGTCGCCGGCGATGGCGCCTTCGCGGAAGCCGCGCACAGTGCTGACGCCGCCCGCGTAGATCTGCTCGGAGCCGAACAGCGCCACGTTGGCCCACTGCGCCACGAGCTGCGCACGCCAGGCCAGCAGGGCCGTGTCGAAGGCCCGCGGCAACGGCAGTTGCAGGCTGGCATTGGCATCGAGCTTGGTGAACTGCGCATGCGCTTCGTCACAGCGGATGTCGGCGGGGTCGCGGCTTGCATTGATCAGCCGCAACCCGCGCGAGACGCCGGCCTCGGCCGTGGCATAGCCCTGCTGGTCGTTGGCGGCAAAGCGCCGCAATCCGCTCCAGGCCGCGCGCAGCACGGTGAGCCGCTGGGGATCCAGCTCCAGGTTGTTGATCTCGCGCTCGCTCTTGCGATAGGTGAGGGTCAGGTCCAACGCCTGCCGCCCGCTCCGGTCGCGGGTGAGGACGCGGTTCCAGCCCAACGTGTGGCCAAAGGTGCGGCCATACAGCAGCGCGGTATCGCCAATGGCGGTCTGGTACTCGGAGATCGAGCCGGTATAGCTGAAGGTGTTGTAGCCGAACGGCGCCGCCGCCGAGAGCACGGCCGCATTGGTGTCGCGCGTGCCCACATAGCTGGCGGACACCGCCTCCTGGAAGCCCAGTGCGTTGTCGGCATCGATGCCCAGCCGCGTGCGCGAGATGCCCGTGGTGCGGCTGCCATAGTTGTCGACGCCGGCATTGAAGCGGAATCGGTCGCCGGGCTGGTTGGCCAGCGCCACCACCGAGCTGCCCGGCGTTTGCCCCGGCAGTATCTGCAGCTCGGCGCGGTTGCGGCGCAGGCGGTTGACCTGGTCAACCCCTTGCTCCAGGTCCTGCAGGCGCAAGGTGTCGCCCGGCGCGGGAAATTGCCAGCCGGTGCCAGCGTCTGTCAGCAGCCCGCCGCCCACGGTATCGAACCATCCGCTATCTCTGCTATCTCCACCATCTCTGCCATCACCGCGGCCTTCGCTGCCGCGCGGGCGGATGGTGCGCCCGTTGAGACGGATCGATTCGACCGTGCCTGGCACAACAGTGACCATCAGCACGCCGGAGGCAAGGTTCTGCTCGCCCAGATAAGCGCGCGTGGTGATCAAGCCCCGCGCCACAAAGGCTTCGGTAAAGCGCCGCAGCAACAGGTTGATGCGATTGGTCCCCAATGACTTGCCAACGAACGGTGCCGTGATGGCGCCAATCTCGGCATCGGACAGCACGGTATTGCCGATCACCTGGATGCGTTGGATCTCGAACGTGGCCGACGTCTCGGGCACCGCCTCGATGGGCGTGTCGGGTGACAGAACCTGCTGGCTCTCGATCCGGGCCGGTGGCTGCGTGGCCTCACGCTCAAGGTCGCGCTGGCGCTGCTCGCGCAACAGGCGCTGCGCCGGGTCCTCCGGCGTGAGTTGAGGCAATGGCGCTGCCGATGGCGACGGCATTGGCGGTACCTGAGCCTGCACGGAGCCGGCAGACAGGATCGCCAGGGCCGTCACGGACAGCCGGTGCCGAAGCCGGAGCCTGAATCGGAGTCGGAGTCGGAGTCGGGAAGCGCGCCACATCATTGCCACACCCAGGAAGTGAAACCGAGGTGGTTCTCGACGGTGACGGGAACGCGCTGGCGCGGGCGCGTCACCGTGGTGGTGCCCGCAATGGCCACGTCACCCTCGAAACTGCCCCCATCCGTTACGGTGTTGCCGCTGATGCGCGTGCGGCCCGCCGCCATCCAGCTGCCGCCGATGTCCGTGGCGTAGAGCCTGGCCCAAGTGTCGCCAAAGAAGGCCTTGAAGCCCCGGTCGCGCGCGATCGCCGAGTAGCCGGTCACACCGGCGGCATAGGTGAGTGGCGCATTGACCGTCAAGTCACCCAGCGCCAGCACGCGCCCGCCTACGTTCGCGGCCAGCTTGCCCGCCTGGATGTCGATATCGCCGCCGGCGGACAACAGGCCTCCCGTCACGGTGGTGGTCGATGACGCCGAGGTGCGGCAGATGATCATGCAGCTGCGGGAATAATGCGCGGCGCCGCTGGTGATGCCTTCGGTGCGGAACGTGTCAGCCGCGCGCACCTTGATGTCGCCGTTGTTGGCATAGATTTCCCCGCCGGTATTGATGACGTTGCGCCCGCTGAGCGTGGTGCCCTTGTCCGAGAGCAGATAGGCAATCTGCGCCGGCCGGTCGACCTGGCCATAGTCCACGTCGAAGCGCGCGCTGGTCTTGGTCAGCACCAGCCAGCGCTGGCCGCTGCCGGTCTGGTAGCTTGGCTGCTCGCCATTGGCGCCGGCTTGCTTGGTGATCTCGTTGCGCAGGTCGCCGCCGGCCGTCACGGCAAGGTAGCCGTTCGACAACATGCGGCCATAGCGGTTGATGACATCGCCCCCGGCCCGGACCGTGACATCGTCACCGGCACCGAAGAAGATCCCAAGATAGTCGGGGGTGGAGGTATTGAGCACGGTGCCGCCGGTCAGCACGGTCACGGCGCCGGCGGACTGCGCCTGCCCCGCGATGCGTGATTGCCCCTGGATCAGCGCGCCCTGGCTGGTCAGCTCGCGGTCGGACTGCAGCAGCACGCCACCCTGGGTGGCCACCAGCGTCGATTGTGCGGCGGCCGAGTCAAGCAGCACCGACCCCGCATGCAGCCGCACATCGGTTGCGGCCAGCACACTGCTGTCACGCTGGACATAGCTGCCGGCGGCATCGATTGCCACGGCGGCGCCGGAGGCGCGTATGGCGGTATCCTGCAACGCAAGACCACGCACCTGGATACCGGTGCCGGCTACGCCGTCGACATCGGTACCGGACAACGCTGCCGTGTCTGCCTGGATGCGCAGCGAGCCATTGCGCGAAGTCAGTGCCGTGCGCTTGTCAGCCAGCGTGGTCTGGAGCCGCGATGTGGCAATGACGAGGTTGCCCGCGGCCGAGGCCTGCGTGCCGGCAAGCGCAATGCCCGCGCCCGCGTCCAGGAGCCCGATGCCGCCACTGGCGCTCAGCACCGAGCCAGTCAGCTTGATGGGCTCACTGTGTGCCTGGCCTGCCGCGCCAATCACCAGATCCCCTGTTGTGTGGGTACCGGCGGCCAGCGTGGTGGCATGCAGGTCAATGCGGTCGGAGGTGACTTGCAGATGGCGGCCGGCATCCAGGTCGCCCGTGCCAAGCATGCCGCCAGTGCCAATCACCACATCCTGCCGCGCTTGGATCTTTCCGGAGGCGAGCTGCAGATCACCAGTGCCGGAGACCGCGAAATCGCCGGCGGTGGCGTAGGCCGAGCCGGCATGGCGCACCCCGGCGCCTTGATCGGTCACCATCAGTTCGATCCGCCCTGAGCTCAGGCTACCCGCGGCCGTGATGTCCAGCGCGATGCCCTGGCCCGGGTTCACTTCGGGCGCGGTGTATGTCACCCACGGATGCTTTTTGTCAGGGTCGTTGTCCGTCGGGGACAGGCTTGTATCGATCTCGGCGCGACCGGTCCCCGCCACTGCACGGATCCTGGCGTTGGCATCCCCATAAAGGTTTTCGACCTTACCGCCCACCCGAATCTGCTTAGCGACCAGTTCCAGGTTCAGCAGGGTGCCCGACAGGCCGCCAGGGCCGATATCGATGGCCCCCTGGCTGGTAGTGAGGACAACATTGCGCTGTAACTGGCCGTTGGCGACGGTAAGATCGTTGAACGACACCTGGCCGGTAGTCAGCGCGAGATTGCCAATATTCTGCACCGTCATGCCATTCACGGTGATCCCGTTGGGATTGGCCACAATGACATTGGCGCGGTTTCCCAGCACATTCAACGGCCCTTCGAGCAGTGACGGATTGGTGCTCGTGACCTGATTCAGGATGGTGCGGGCGAGCACCGCGCGGTTATCCAGATCCACGCCGGCGCGCGGGACGTTGAAGTCCCGGTAGGTGTTGGTGGAAACGCCGCCAACCGCATTGGTGATGCCAACCGTGATGCGGCCATTGGCCCCCACCGTGACCGTGGGCGCATTGGCACCGCCATCGGGCACCACGCCAGCGGCAAGGCAAGTGCCCGCGAGCAGGAGCGCGCCCCAGGCCAGAGCGGAAAGGCGCAGGCCATGCGCCGCCATTGCGGTGACCGTCGTCTTTTGGTGCTCCATCCCAATCTCGCCAAGCCGCACAGGACCTCTCCCATTCTCAAAGTGCGCGCAGACGAAATCGGATAAGACGATGCGTAAGACGCTTCCCATGCTCAACAAGGAAACGCCACTGCAATGCTGCCGATTCGGCTTATTCGGCCGATTCTGCCGCGCTGAATTTGGACGCGACATTAGCAGAGCGCCATCGGAAAAAGTTTGGGAAATTTCCCAATCTTCTGGTGTGTATTCGCTTCTGATGGCTCGGCAAACGCATCAGTCAATGGATCTAACAAAGATTCAACAATTGTGTCTGCAACAACGGCCATGCTTTAATCAGGTGTTAGTGAAACTGAACTCATGGTCTCAACCGAGCTTTCCGCAGGGGCGGTGATCGCTCCTGAAGGGGCAAAAGGAAGAAAGGAAGAAAGGAAGAAAGGCGTCCGTTTATAACGGCGCCCTGACCGCGAGGCTTCACCCTACGTAGGGAGGGCGAAGCGTGTGGGCCGATGACGAGAGAGAGAGGCGGGCGAAGGAAGGCAGATCGCGTATCGAGGCTAGCGCCAGCCGATGACAACGACTTCACCGAGGTAGCTGTTTTGGTCGCAAGAACGAGCCAATGTTCGTAGAATGTCCCCACCCGCCAGCCTCAACCAGGGAGCGCAGCAATGAAAGAAGGCCCGGTGCCAGCCGATCCCGGCAATGCCGCAGCGCTACCAACCAGTCGCCCTCCCGCCGACCTGGCCGACGAGATGCTGGCATTCGAGCAAACGGTGCTGCGGCTGATCACGCGGAATATGCCTCTCCCGGCACTGCTCGCCGAGGTGTGCCGCCGCGCCGAGGCGATGCTTGGCGAAGGGCCGTCCTGCTCCATCCTCCTGCTCGATGCCGATGGCACGCACGCGAAATTCGGCGCGGCGCCTTCGTTGCCCGACGCGTTCAGCGCGGCGATCGACGGGCTCCAGATCGGCCCTGGCATCGGTTCATGCGGCACGGCCATGTTCGAGCGGCGCATGGTGGTGGTGGAGGATATCGCCACGGATCCCTTGTGGAACGACTATCGGCAGCTTGCGTTGCCGGTCGGGCTGCGCGCCTGCTGGTCGATGCCGTTCCTGGACGATGCCGGGAAGGTGCTCGGGGCGTTTGCGGTCTACTATCGCGTCCCGCGGCGACCAACGGCCAAGGAAGAGACGATCCTCCGGACCATCGGGCAGAGCGTGGGCCTTGCCGTGCATCAGGATGCGATTGCGCAACGGCTTGCGCAGAGCGAAGAGCATCATCGCTTCGTTGTCGATCTTCTGAGCGAAGGCATCCTCGTGCTAACGCCAAGCGGCATCGTGCTGGCCTGCAACCCAAGTGCGCAGCGCATGTTCGGCTCGGCGACGTCGCTGGTTGGCAGCAATATCTACGGCAAGGTTGCGCGGTCCTTTCATGACGGCGGATCCCCGATCGCGTTCCAGGACCTGCCAACGTCTCGCGTGATAGCAACGGGGCAACCGGTTCTGGGCCAGGTCATCGGGCATGAACTGATCAATGGCGAGATCATCTGGGTCAGCGAGAACGTGGTCCCGATCATCAAGCCCGGCGAGACGGCACCGGGTTCCCTGCTGGTCTCCTTTGTGGATATCGGGCCGGTACGCGACGCCACCCAGCGCTTGAAGTATCTCGCGACGCGAGATTCCCTGACGGGACTATTCAATCGCAGCTATCTCGCCGACCGGATGACCGAAATACTCGCGCCCGGCGACAACGACGGACAAGACCCGCCGCGCGTTGCCATCGTCTACGTCGACCTGGACGGATTCAAGCTGGTCAACGACTCGGCGGGGCATGAAACCGGCGACGCCCTGCTGCGCAGCGTCGCCCAGCGGCTGACCCGCTGTGTGCGAGACGACGACACGCTCGCACGTGTGGGCGGCGATGAATTTGTGATCGTGATACGCGGCTATCGCAGCGCCGAAGAGCTCGCCGCGCTGGCCACGCAGCTTCTCGAGTCCATTGCACAGCCGTTCACGGTCGGCGAGAACGCGTATTTTATTGGCGCTTCGATTGGCATCAGCCTGTTCCCAGAAGACGGCCGTGACGCCGCAACGCTGCTGCGCAATGCGGATTCCGCCATGTACTACGCCAAGCAACTGGGGCGCAATAGCTTCCAGTTCTTTACGGCCTCGCTTAACTTGCGCATGCAACGCCGCTTTGCCGTGGAGCAATCCTTGCGGCGCGCGCTGAGCGCAGGCGAACTCAATGTCGTTTACCAGCCCATCGTGGACAGCCAGAGCGCAAGCGCGGTTGGCGCGGAAGCCCTGCTGCGATGGCATAGCAGCGAACTCGGTAACGTCTCGCCCGAGGAGTTCATACCGGTCGCGGAAGAGACAGGCATGATCGTCGCCATTGGCCAGTGGGTGCTGGATCGAGCGTGCGCGCAGGCAGCCGAATGGCGGCGAACCATCGCACCGGATCTATCGATTGCGGTGAACCTGTCCCCGCGCCAGATCAACGCGGGGTTGGCGCAAATGGTCCAGGGCTGCCTCGCGCGCGCGGGGCTCGAGCCCGGTGCGCTGGAGCTGGAGATCACAGAGGGGCTGTTGATGATGGATAGCGAGACCGTGATGCCGGCGCTGACATCGCTGGCCCGTACCGGCGTGAGGATTTCCGTCGATGACTTCGGCACGGGCTACTCGTCGCTATCCTATCTGACGCGCTTCCCGCTTCATAACCTCAAGATCGATCGATCCTTCGTCGCCGGGCTGCCAGACAATCGCGACTCCACCGCGATTACCCACGCCGTTGTCGCGATGGCGCATTCGCTCGGCATGAGCGTCACGGCGGAGGGCGTGGAAACCCCGGAACAGGCAGCCTATCTACGTTCCTTAGGCTGCGAGAGACAACAGGGCTTTCTATTCTGCCGGCCCGTGGTGCCGGAGGAATTTGCACGCCGGCTACGCGAGCTTGGCTCGGCGGCGGACGCAAAGTAGGCCACGATCTCCCAAGGCTACAGTTCTGCGCGGCACCGTCGCCCGCCTCGGGCTATTTTGGGGGCAGCGTATCCAACGCTGGTTCGACGACATAGTAGACCCATGGCGTTTCGTCCTTGACTTTGAAGACAGCCATGCCGTTTAGCACCTGGAGGGAAAATGCGCACAGTGCATCAACCTCGTTGAGGCTGGTACGGAAGTGCGGGGTTTCAAAGATTCCGTACCCGGTCATTTCGCGAAGACCCTTGATGCGAGATGCACTGTTTCGACAAGCCTCCGGGAACGCATCATTTCCCCAGGCCCATGCCCAGTCCTCTTGCGCGGGTAGATAGGTCCCGATCGGCGTGATCTGAAAGGTTTGAGCCTGGCCTTCTGTCCCGGTGAAATGCAAGTGCATCGGCTCGTGGTCGATACTCCATTGCGAGAACCGAGCCAGAACGCGCGTAAAGGCCGCTTGCTTCGCGCGATAGGCATCGAGCGCGCTCCGGCTCAACCTGTCGTACTGCGCGTCCAGAGGATCTTGGTGATGTGGGTGGCGTTGCATCTCAAACTTCCGGTTCATTCGATTTTCGTGTGGGTCGATGCATCGCTGGGCTAAATCCGGCACTGCCGCAGCTCCCCTCTCCCGCATGGCGGGAGAGGGGTTGGGGGAGAGGGCGGGCATGCGCAAAAGCGAGGTGCATCACGTTGAGCGAGCGCCCGCCCTCTCCCCCGTCCCCTCTCCCATTTCATGGGAGAGGGGAGCAAACCAGCGCATTGGTTCCGGCAGCCGCGTTACTCAAGATCCTCCACCAGCACCTTTCCGTATGCGGCGGCGGCGCCAACGATGAAGCCAAGCACTTCGGCGCTCAGGCCATTGATTCCCGAGAAACTACAAAAATAGAATCCGTAGGGCGCCACGCTGGCGATGGCATCGGGCATTTGGCCCGAATTCCCCGGCGACCTGAAATCAAAACCTGAGGCCCCCTTCTTGCCTGCCCCGCCGCCCGCGCGGCGGAGGATTTTCTCGGCGATGTCTTCGGACGGCAGGTCAACGACGATCTTGTATTCCACACCCATTCTGATGTCTCGGTAAAAGCTGGCGCTACCAGAAGCGGATCGCCCCGCCCAGCATGAAAAAGATCAAGACCAGCCCGTACTCTCCGAGCAGCAGCGGCGCGATCGTCAGCAAGCCCTGGAGGACCACCGCCGCCTTCCAGCGCCTGGACAAGCCATAGCGCCACCAGTACAGCGCATGCAGGATCAGGGTCAGGCCGTTGGCCACCCAGACCACGCCAAGGGCCATGATGTAGTTCTGCTGCGCGATCCGCAACACCAGGAGCAGCACACCCACCGTCAAGATCAGTAGCGATCCGACGCCAAGCAGAGCACGGCCCGTGGTGACCGGGTCGGACGTAGATCGTGGCATTGCATTTCCTTTGTCGGCGTGTTCGCGTCCGCCGTTTCTAACCAATCCAACCCGGCACATCCCGCAGGCAGGCTTCGGGATCGAAGCCGCGCCGAGTTTACAGGTTTATGCCGTAGCCGGCATAGGCTGGACTCGATCAGCGTGCGGGCTTGTAACTGGACAACGCTTGTCCAGTCCGAATACGATACCGGCGACAACAAACCTCATGCCTCACCCAAATGCCGACTCCCGCCGAAGTGCAACGCGCTGTCCTGGACATCATGGCTTCGCAGCGTCGCGATGCATGGAAGTCTCCCGAACTCAAGCGGGCAGTCATGGCAAAGCTGGGGATGCCAGGGGACCAGGAAAAGGACGTTCGCCGTGCCTTCGCCGCGCTGGAAGAACAAAACTACCTCGCGGGTCAGGGCAATGGCTCCGCAAGACGGTGGAGACTGCTGGCAAACGGGCCGGCAGCGGCCGTCCGGCCATCGATCGATCTTTCGCTGGCGCTGCTCAAGCTGCGGCAGCTTGCGCGACACCACCTTCCCAATAGCATCATCGGCGACCTCGAAGGATACTTTGAAGGCGCTGCGCGCGTGCTCCGCGCGAACCCCATCGACAGCCGCTCAGAGAGCGCGCTGGCGTGGATGGGCAAGACCGCGCGCCTGGACGCCGGCTATCCCTTGATCCCGCCAACCGTCGACGAACAGGTCTTCGAGACCATCTGGGCCGCGCTGTACCTGGACCAGACGCTGTTCGTGCGCTACCAGGTGGCCGCCAGGGAGATCACGCAGCCCAAGGAATACGAGGTGCTGCCCTACGCCATCGTCGAGAAGGGCTCGTTCTGGTACCTGGTGGTTAAGCACCGCCGCTCCAGCGGCAAGCAGGGCTCGCCCTGGTTGATGCGGCTCGACCGCATGCTTGCGGTGGAGAACCGCGGCTTCGTGCTCAAGCGTGAGCACGGGTTCGACCTGCAGGCCTTTATCAAGGAGGAGAAGGCGCTGGAGTGGTTCGCCAGCACGCCCGAGCCGCTCGTTCTGCGCGTGCGCGAGCGTGGTTCCGTCCCGAGCCAGTTCCGATCCGTGCGGCTCTCCGAAGATCAGTGCATCACGGAAGAGGAGGGCGGCTTTGTCCTGACCGCAACCGTTGCGCCGTCGATCGCGCTGAACAACCTGCTGCTGGAGTGCTCGCCGTTTGTGGAAGTCATTGCGCCGGCAAGTGTCCGGCGCGAGATCGGCAGGCTCCTTAGAGAAGCCGCTTCCATGTACGCCGACGACGACTACAACGATAGCGATGGCGATAGCGATGGCAGCGCCGCCGTGCCAACAGCCCCGCAGCCATCGCCCTTGGGGTCGGTCACCTAAGGGAAGCCTTAACGCACCAGATCCGGCCAGGGAAACGCGACCACCAGATCGGCGCTCGCCTTTTCGAAAGGGCGCGCGGAGTACCTCAAGCGCCGGGCCATGACCCCGGTGCGCCGGCGCAGCGCGGCGATGGCCGCGCTCGGGCCCGCAATCGAGATCCAGGAGGGCGCCGCATAGCCTCCGCCGATCAGGGCGACCAGATCCTCTTCGATCTTGCCGGCCAGGCGCTCGGGCGCGGGGTCGGTTTGCTGCAGCAGCAAGCAGGTGGTATCCAGCAATGCCAGCTCCCGCAGCCAGCTAAGCGGCTCGCTGCCCGCAGCCAACAGCGCGGCCGGATCCAGCGTCGAGCGCAAGAGAATGCCCAGCGCGCTCGCCAGGCTGCGCGAGCCAGCGAGGATCCAGCTGCCCGCGCGGACGGACGGCAGCTGGCTGGCAGAACCGAGCACAAGCGCAATCTCAAGGCTGCCGGTGCTGCGCGCCTTCCTCATCGCCTGCACCGGCCCCATGGCATTCCACATCGCGCCCCCGTTGGCGCCGGTCAGGCGCGCCGCGTCAACCAGGTGGACAACCACATCGGCGCGCGCGCCGGGATGCCCGGCCTGCATCCATTCAAGAGCACCCGCAAACGTCGGGCAATCCATGATCACGCCCTGCACTTCCTCCGCCGAGAAACCCCAGCGCTGAATCGCAAGCCGCAGCGGCTTGATAGGAATCAGCACGTCGTGGCCGATGGTCATGTCGAGGGTTTCGTTCTGATGCATTTGCTGGCTCCTGTGTATCGGTAGCCGCAAGTCTGCTGCCCGCACCGGACAGTGCAATGTCCGGTGTCGCCTCCAATATTCATGCCTGTTGTGCGGTTGAATGCCATGCCCCCATGCAACCTCAACCGGCTGCGCAAAAAAAGATCCGAGATTTCCCTAAAGTTATCGAAGGAATGGCCGATCTGGAATTGGCGAACGCATCACTCGGCAACACGCATTACTGGAATTCAAGATGAACACGCAATGGCATCTCCTGCTAGCCCGGCTGACAGCACATCACCCGGACCGTCTGGCAGGACTCAACCCATCCGCATCTGCCGAACGGGTGGCAGACCTTGAGCGCGAGCTCGGCGTGTCCTTGCCCGATGACTACGTGCAATGCCTGCTGGTGCACGACGGCCAGGATCGCCACGCCGAATGGCTCTTCGACGGCGCCGAATTCCTCTGCACCGCGCGCGTGCTGCGTGAGTGGAAGGTGTGGCATGAGCTCTGGGCCAGCGGCGAGTTCGCGGAAATGACAGCAAGGCCCGATCCCGGGGTGAAGCCACTGTGGTGGTCGCCAAAATGGATCCCCTTCACCTACAACGGGGCCGGCGATCACCTCTGCCTGGACCTGGACCCGGATACCGGCGGCCAGTACGGCCAGGTCATCGCCCTGTGGCACGACGCCCCCAGGAGAGAGCGCATTGCGGACAGCTTCGGCCAATGGTTCTCGCAACTCATCGCGCGCCAGCAATAGGCAACCGAACTACAGCCAAGCCCAACCAAAAGCCAGCAAGAACAAGCGAGAACAAGCAATGAGAGAATCCGCAACGCAGCTGCGTGAGCAACGGCTTCAAACCCTATTCGACGATTGTCAGCAGCACGTGCTTGCGCAGATCATCGGCCCCTTTGGCTTGTCCACGGCGATGTTCCAGGACAAGACCGGTGGCAACGTCACCACCACCCACAACTTCGCCCAAGGCACCACCGCAACGGACGACGACCAGGCGCGATACGCGCGCTTCCGGCAAAGCGCCGACGAATTCGATCGCGCCAGCTACGCGGCGAGCACCACCGATTGGCAACGCAAGCGCGACAACGCGGCGCAAAGCGGCATCGATGGCTACACCGGCAAGCCACTCAGCGAAGACTTCGACCTGGACCATGTCATTGCGCTCAAGGCCGTTGCCACCGATCCCCGCGCGCACCTTGCGCTTGGCGAAGTCAAGGACGGCACTGCCAGCGTCGACAAGATCAAGACGCTCCTCAACGACGACGCCAACCTTGTCGGCACCGACGCCAGCCTGAACCGCTCCAAGAGCGACAAGGATGCCCGGGAATGGGCCCGTGCCAATAAAGCCGGCCAGGACGACAAAACCAACGCCGAGCACTATGAAGTAGATCCCAAGCGCATGGACGAGGCCTACCGCACCGCCTCCGACAAGATCAACGCCACGATCGACACCAGCCTGCTCAAAAAGCAAACCGGCGAGCTCCTGACCACCGGCCTGGACCAAGCCGCGCGCATGGCCGTGCGCCAGGCGCTGGGGCTGCTGCTCACCGAACTGGTCAACGGCCTGTTCAATGAGTTCAAGGTCCTGATCAAACGCGGCGTGGCGGCAGGCAAAACGCTCTTCCAGGACATTCGCGAGCGCCTTGGCCGCGTCATCCAAACCGTGGCCGCAAAGCTGCCAGATGCCATGGGGCAACTGCTTGGCGGCGGCGTCAGCGGCTTCATGAGCAATCTGCTCACGTTCCTGATCAATTCGTTCATCACCACGGCCAAACGCATCGTCACCGCATTGCGCGAGGTACTGCTCGGCCTCTACCGCGCGTTCAAGCTCATCGCCATGCGGCCGGCACACATGACGCCGCGCGAGGCCATGCAGGCCGCGCTGAAGATCCTTGCCACCGTCGTCGCCACCACGGTCGGCGTGCTGCTCGAAGAGAGTGTGTCAGCCTTCATGCTCACCATCCCCTTGCTCAAGCCATTTGCTGATGTGGTCTCCCCGGTGCTGGTAGGCATTGTCAGTGGCCTGCTGTCCGCCTACCTCGCCTATCAGATCGACAGCGCGTTTGACCGGCAGGCACGCGACGAAAAGCTGCTGGACGAACTGATGGCCGACGCACAACGCCGCACCCGGTTCGCGGAAGAACTGTGCGCCCTGTGTGACGCCTCCCTGCGCAATGTCGAACAGTACGCCCAGGCCATGCATGGCTACGCCGACATCGGCGCGGCCTATGGCCAGGCAGGGCAAGCCAGCGCGCTCACCCTCGCCAGCCTGGAACACACCAATGCCCAGACGCGCGAGCAGGTTCGCCGCAGCCACGACGGCGTAGCCAGCATCGAAAGCCGTCAGCACCAAATCGACGCATTCCTGAACAATCTCTAAAACGGACAGCAGCATGAGTTACGCAGGCAAGCAGGATCTACAGATCGTTCAAGCATTCTCCTCGGTGGAGCTGCCAGAGCATATTTTTAGTTCCGGCAAGATCCAGGAACTGGTCGCCCGCATGGCAGACGCCAAGAACGCCACGGAAGGCGACGGCAATCGCCTCGCCCGCCTGCGCCGCGAGAAGTCCAGCAGCAATTTTGTCAGCAACTGGTGGAACGACCTCGACGACAAGATCAAGGATGCCAGCCTTGACCTTAGCCAATCGATTGGCAGCCTGACCCAGCGATCCGCGGAACTGCTGGCCGTCAACACCGCCATCTCCAAGGTGCTCAGCGACCAGCAGCAGGTGCTGCTCGAGCAGCAATCACAGCTGCGCCAGCAAGCCACCGCGCTTGCCGAGCAGAACAAACAGATCCGCGCCCAGCAGGACGAACTGGCGCAGCAGCAAACCGCGATCCACGCCGCCAACGAAGGCCTGCTGCAAGCCAAGGGCGTGTCCCAGGAACAAGCCCTCAAGCTCATCGGCTGCGTGCAACGCGTGGAAGCCGCCGAAGCCAAGATGGAATCGGCGAACCAGGTGCTGCTCCAAGGCATGGAAAGCCAACTCGCCCAGGCCGCACAGACACAACTCGCCAAGCTCCGTGCGGAGCAGCTGCAGAGCACAAAGCGCACCCGCTATGCCATCGTGGCCGCGCTGAGCCTGAGCGTGCTATCGATTGCGCTTCAGTTGGCGCTGCACTTCGGCGCCAGGTAAGTCACGGCTAGTGCGGTGCCGGATCGGGCGGCGCGTGCCCCGGTTGAAAAAAAGCGGTTCATCGGACGTTTTTGTGGGTCGATGTATCGCTGGGCCCAATCCAGCGCTGCCGTAGTTCCCCTCTCCCATTTCATGGGAGAGGGGAACACACCAGCGTTGTGCTTTACGACAGACATGCCCACGGGGGTCGAGATTCGCGCAACGTTGAACGTTGTTTGCTTAGCCTTTCACTCCCGCGGCCATGGCGACGGTATCTGTACCGCAGTGCAGCTTGCATTCGCCGCGCCGTTGCTCTAGAAATAATTAAATATTTCCAAAAATATCGGCGGTAGTCATCGCCGCGTGGCCCCACCGGGGCTGCGGCCGCAAGCATGCCCCCATGCCAACGACCACGGAATGCCGGCGACCCGCGACGGGCATCGCGATCGCATTCCGCAGGAGGGGGTGATCATGTCCATCACGCGCAGAGAGTTCCTGAAGGCCACCGGCGGCGCGGCCGCCGGCATTGGTGTTTCTGGAAGCTTGCCCACCCCGGCGCAAGCCGCGCCACCCCCCGGCGATCCGGGCCGGACGACGCTGCCTTTCACCCCTAGGGTGGTCGCGCAGATCGGACAGCTGCGGGTCAATACGCCGGTCAGTTTCCTCTACCCGGACGCGTCGTCGCCCTGCGTCGCCATCAAGATGGGGATGCCGGTGCCAGGCGGGGTCGGCCCCGACCGCGACGTGGTGGCCTACAGCACGCTCTGCACGCACATGGGCTGCCCGGTCGCCTACGACGCTGGCGCGCGCACCTTCAAATGCCCCTGCCACTTCAGCATCTTCGACCCCGAGAAAAGCGGCCAGATGGTGTCGGGACAAGCCACCGAAAACCTGCCCATGGTCCAGCTGCAGTACAACGCCAGCGATGGCACGGTGAAAGCCATCGGTGTCGAGGGGCTGATCTACGGGCGTCAAGCCAACCTGCTGTGAAGGGGGCGTACTGCCATGGCAACCAACAAGGATCGGGTGGCGCTGCCACCCGTGAATGCGCAGCGGACCAACCTGACCTGCCATTTCTGCATCGTCGGGTGCGGCTATCACGTCTACAAATGGCCGGAGAACATCGAGGGGGGCCGCGCGCCCGGCCAGAACGCGCTGGGGCTGGACTTTCGCAAGCAGCTGCCTGCGCTGGCGGTGGTGATGACGCCAAACATGCAGAACACCGTCACCGACCGGGACGGCCAGCGCCACAACATCCTCATCGTGCCCGACAAGCAATGCAGCGTGAACCAGGGCTTGTCGTCGACGCGAGGCGGTCAGTTGGCCAAGGTGATGTACAACCCGGACGGCGTGGCCAGGGCGCGCTTGCGCAGCCCGCGCGTCTATATGGCCGACCAATGGGTCGATACCAGCTGGGATGACGCGCTGGCCCTGTACGCCGGCGTGACCAAGCGGATACTGGATCGCGACGGGCCCGCCGCGCTGGCGTTCGATTGCTTTGACCACGGTGGCGCGGGCGGTGGCTTCGAGAACACCTGGGGCACTGGCAAGCTGATGTTCACGGCGCTCAAGACGCCGCTGGTCCGGATCCACAATCGGCCGGCCTACAACTCCGAATGCCATGCCACCCGCGAGATGGGCATCGGCGAGCTCAACAACAGCTATGAGGATGCCGAACTCGCCGATGTGATCATGGCAATCGGCTGCAACTCCTACGAGACCCAGACCAACTACTTCCTGGCGCACTGGCTGCCGAATCTGCAGGGCCAGACCATGGACAAGCGCAAGACGCGCTTCCCGGGCGAGAGCATTGCCGCGGCCAAGGTGATCTTCGTGGACCCGCGCCGCACCACCACGATCGCGGTGGCGGAGCAGGCGGCCGGCAAGGACAACGTGCTGCACCTGGATATCGAGCCCGGCACCGACATTGCCCTGTTCGATGGGTTGCTGACCCATGTGGTCGACCAGGGCTGGCACGACCAGGCATTCATAGCGGGCTATACCAAGGGATTCGATGCGGCGCTGCGCGCGAACCGGTTGTCGCTGGAAGACACCAGCCGCATCACCGGCGTGCCAGTCGACAAGCTCAGGCTTGCGGCGCAGTGGGCCTACAAGCCAAAGGCGTCCGGCCACCGGCCGCATACGATGCATGCCTATGAGAAGGGCATCATCTGGGGCAACGACAACTACCTCATCCAGTCCGCGCTGGTGGACCTGGTCCTGGCCACGCACAACGTCGGCCGGCGCGGCACGGGCGTGGTGCGCATGGGCGGGCACCAGGAGGGTTATGCCAGGCCGCCCTATCCTGGCAGCACCAAGATCTACGTGGACCAGGAGATCATCCACGGCAAGGGGCTGATGTACACGGCGTGGGGCGCCAACCCATTCCAGACCACACTTAATGCGCAGGAGCACCGCGCCGTGATCCTGCGGCGCACCGCGGTTGTGCGAGAGGCAATGGCACGCCAGCGCGGGGCCACCGCGGCGCAGATGGCGGATGCGATCTACGACGCCGTGAAAAGCAAGGGCGGGCTGTTCCTGACCAACATCAACCTGTATCCCACCAGCCTGGCTGACGCCGCCCACCTGATGCTGCCGGCCGCGCATCCGGGCGAGATGCACCTGACCTCGATGAACGGCGAGCGCCGGATGCGCCTATCGGACAAGTTCATGGACCCACCGGGCACCGCGCGCCCGGACTGCCTGATCGCCGCCGATATCGCCAATACGCTCAAGCGCTTGTACGAGGCCGAGGGCAAGGGCGAGATGGCCGCGCGCTTTGGCGGCTTCGACTGGCGGACCGAAGAGGACGCCTTCAATGACGGCTTCCGCCAGGCGGGCCAGCCGGGTGCCGTCCCGATCGATAGCCAGGGCGGCGCGACCGGCAACCTGGTCACCTACGAGCGCCTGCGCGCGATGGGCAACAATGGCGTGCAACTGCCCACGAAGACGTACAGCAACGGCAAGTTGGTCGGGACCGAAATGCTCTACATGGACGGCAAGTTCGATACGCCCGACGGCAAGGCCGAGTTCAAGCCAGCGACCTGGCCCGGGCTGCCGAAGCCAGTCGCCGAGCAGAAGGCCAAGTATCACTTCTGGATCAACAACGGCCGGGTCAACGAGGTGTGGCAGACGATGTACCACGACCAGTTCAACGAATTCGTGCGTGCGCGGGTGCCCATGGCCTATCTGGAGATCCATCCAGCGGACGCGCAGGCGCTGGGCGTGGCCTCCGGCGACGTGGTCGAAGTCTATAACGACTACGGCTCCACCTATGCCCTTGCCTACCTGGAGCCAGACATCAAACGCAACCAGACGTTCATGCAGTTTGGCCATTTCAACGGGGTCATGGGCAACGTGACCACGCCGTGGACCGACCGCAATGTGGTGCCGTACTACAAGGGCACTTGGGCGGACCTGCGCCGCGTTGGCAGCATGCAGGACTTCAAGGACACCGTCAGCTTCAAGCGGCGACGGTTTGACCGCACCTAGCGCGAACCCGGGTGGCGGCGCGAAGGTTAAAGCGCGACGCTCAGCAGCCACCCGGCCGCTCCGCTGCAGATGACAACCAGCCACGGCGGAAGCTTCCAGAACATGAGCGCCACAAACGCGATCACCGCGAGCCCGAAGTCGGCGGGCCCGTGCACGGCGCTGGTCCACACGGGATGATAGAGCGCAGCTAGCAACAACCCGACCACGCCCGCGTTCACGCCGGCAAGCGCCGCCTGCGTGCGCACATTGCGGCGCAGCTGCTCCCAGAACGGCAACGCACCGCCTACCAATAAAAACGACGGGACAAAGATAGCCACCAGGCACACCAGCGCACCGACCCACCCGCTCGGCGCAACCGTCATGGACGCGCCGAGAAACGCCGCAAACGTAAAGAGCGGCCCCGGCACCGCCTGCGCTGCGCCGTAGCCCGCCAGGAAGGTGTCATTGGTTACCCAGCCGCTGGGCACAACCGCGGCTTGCAAGAGCGGCAGCACCACGTGCCCCCCGCCAAAGACCAGCGATCCCGCACGATAGAACGCACCCGCTACCGCCAGCGTCTGATTGGGCCAGGCTTGCACGGCCAGAGGCAGACCCGCCAGCAGGATAAAGAAAACGCCCAGCAGCAAGCCCCCAACGCGCCGGCTGATCGAGATCGGAAGCGGGTCGTGGGTGATATCGCGCGCTGGCTTGAACATCGCCAGGCCCACCACGGCGGACGCAGCGATCACGCCGACCTGTCCCCACGCGTTCGGCCAAAGCAGGGCCACGCAGGCAGAGAACGCCGCAATGGTGATACGGGTAGTGTCCGTGCACAGACTGCGGGCCATGCCCCAGACGGCCTGCGCGACCACGGCCACGGCCACCACCTTCAGTCCGTGCAGCGCACCGGCCGGTATCACATCGCCCCACGTCGAAATGCTGAGCGCGAACAGCACCAGGGCCACTGCGGACGGCAACGTGAACCCTACCCAGGCCGCCACCGCGCCCATGAAGCCGGCGCGCGACAGGCCTATCGCCATGCCAACCTGGCTGCTGGCGGGACCGGGCAAAAACTGGCAGAGGGCAACCAGATCCGCGTAGCTGCGCTCGCTCAGCCAGCGCCGACGCGTGACGAACTCCGCTCGGAAGTAGCCCAGGTGGGCAATCGGCCCCCCAAAGGAAGTCAGGCCCAGCCGGAGGAAAGCGAGAAACACCGCCCAGGCATTGCCTATGGCATCCCTGTCCCTCTTGACCTCATTCTCGGTGGCTAGCATCCATTCAACTCCGCTTCGGTTGGCAAACAATCGATTTCCGCGATCGAAGATCGATCATCCCGCCATGCTAACGACCCTGGATGACAAGCGTCAAACCACCGCGCCAGCGGACACAGCCCACCGTCCAGCCGGCGTCGCCTATCGTCGACTTGGCACGCGCCTAGCCCGCGTTCGTCACCCCATTCGTCACCCACATTCGTCGCCCTTGTTTTTGGCCAACATTTCCAATATTATGGAAATATGGAAGAAAACGATGCCATCCGCTCTCTCGCCGCCCTGGCCCATGGCCTGCGGCTACAGGTTTTTCGCTTGCTGGTGGTGGCCGGGCCATCCGGGTTGACGCCCGGCGCCATGACCGAACAGATCGGGGTGCCCGGCGCAACGTTGTCCTTCCACCTGAAGGAGTTGATGCATGCCCGCCTGATCACGCAAGAGCGTGAAGGCAGGCGTCTGATCTATCGCGCCGCGTTTGCGCACATGAATGACCTGCTTGGCTTTCTGACAGCCAACTGCTGCCAAGGCGAGGCCTGTCTCGACAATGCCGCCACTACCGTTTGTGCGTGCTAAATGGGAACGAAACGGGAACGAAAGGGGAACGTCAATGAAGCGCTTTCATATCCACCTCAATGTCCAGGACCTCGGCAAGAGCATTGCCTTCTACACGAAGCTGTTCGCGGCCGAGCCGACCCGGATCGAGAGTGACTACGCCAAGTGGATGCTGGAAGACCCGCGAGTGAACTTCGCCATCTCCACCCGCGGCGGTGAGCCTGGCGTGGATCACCTGGGGTTCCAGACCGACGACGCGCAAGAGCTGGCGGCGCTGAAAGACCGCGCGCAAGCCGCCGATATGGCGCTGCTGGATGAGGGGCAGACAACATGCTGCTACGCACGCAGCGAAAAGCACTGGGTCACGGATCCCCAAGGCATCGCCTGGGAGCATTTCCATACGCTCGGGAACGTACCGGTGTTTAGTGAAAGCCGGCCCGTGGAATCCGCCAGCGCCGACTCGGCATGTTGCGCGCCGCGCGCCCCGCAGGGCAAGCCGATTGGCATCGCCGTGAAGGCTAACTCGTCGTGCTGCTGAAGAGGCCAACATGAGCGAAAAGACCTATAACGTGCTCTTCATTTGCACCGGGAATTCGGCGAGATCCATTCTGTCCGAGGGGCTGATGAACCATCTGGGCAAGGGGCGCTTCCGGGCCTACTCGGCCGGCAGCCACCCGACGGGTGTGGTGAATCCCCTCGCGCTGGCGACCCTGCGGCGCTACGGACTGCCCACGCAAGCCTTGCGCAGCAAGAGCTGGGACGAGTTCTCCCAGGACGGCGCGCCGCAACTCGATTTTGTCTTCACGGTTTGCGACAAGGCCGCCGGAGAAATGTGCCCGGTATGGCCCGGTCAGCCGATGACGGCGCACTGGGGCGTGCCGGACCCGGCCGCATGCGAAGGGACTGAGGCGCAGAGGCAGCAGGCGATCAACGATGCAGCCATCACCCTGAAGCGACGCATCGAACTGTTCCTGTCCCTCCCTATCCCTAAGCTCGATGCCGTTGCCCTCCAGAAGGCAGTGCGCGATATCGGGCAAAGCTGACCATCACTAGGCGGTTCCCATGACAACCAACGTCCTGATCCTTTGTACCCACAACTCGGCCCGCAGCGTGTTGAGCGAAGGCATGCTCAACCATCTGGCAAAGCAGCTAGGCAAGGATGTCCGGGCCTATAGCGCCGGCAGCGCCCCAAGCGGCCGCATCAACCCGTTTGCACTCGAGGCGCTAAGCCAGGCCGGCGTCGATGTAGAAGGGGTTCGCAGCAAGAGCTGGGACGAGTTCGTCGGCGACGATGCCCCCAAGATGGACATCGTGATCACCGTGTGCGATAGCGCCGCGGCCGAGGCGTGCCCATACTGGCCGGGCAGCCCGGTCAAGGTGCACTGGGGGTATGCCGATCCCTCGCACGCGCAGGGCGGCGACGACGCAAAGCGCCTTGCGTTCGAGCTCACGCGACAAGCCATCGGCTACCGCATGCTGCAACTGCTATTGCTGCCGATCAAAGAACTGAGCAATGCGCAATTGCAGGAAGCCCTGCAACGCATCTCGCAGAGCTGAACCATGACCACACACGAAGCAACGTCCTCAACGCACGTCTCAACGAAGCCGGCGATCGGGTTCTTCGAGCGTTACCTGACCATCTGGGTCGCGCTTTGCATCGTCGTCGGGATCATGCTCGGCCAGGCGTTGCCGGGCGTTTTCCAGGCAATCGGTGGCATGGAGTACGCGCAGGTGAATCTTCCGGTCGGGATTCTCATCTGGGTGATGATCATCCCCATGCTGCTGAAGATCGATTTCGGCGCACTGGGCCAAGTCAAGTCTCACTGGCGGGGAATTGGTGTCACGCTATTCATCAACTGGGCCGTCAAGCCGTTCTCGATGGCGCTGCTCGGCTGGATCTTCATTCGACACTTATTTGCGCCCATGCTGCCTGTCGAGCAGTTGGATAGCTATATCGCCGGGCTGATCCTGCTGGCAGCGGCGCCGTGCACGGCCATGGTGTTTGTGTGGAGCCAGCTCTGCAAGGGTGATCCTTATTTCACGCTCTCCCAGGTGGCCCTGAACGATGCCATCATGGTGGTGGCATTCGCTCCGGTGGTCGCGATGCTGCTTGGCTTGTCGTCCATCACCGTGCCGTGGGACACGCTGCTCACGTCGGTTGGCTTGTACATCGTGGTGCCGGTCCTGATTTCACAGGCCCTGCGCAAGCTCCTGCTGAGCAAAGGTGTTGCGTACTTCCAGCGCGTTGCCCACAAAGTTGGGCCGTATTCCATCGCTGCGCTACTGCTGACCCTGATCCTGCTGTTTGCCTTCCAGGGCAAGGCGATCATTGACCAGCCGCTGGTGATCGCACTGCTGGCCGTGCCGATCCTGATCCAGGTCTTCTTCAACTCGGGACTGGCCTATCTGCTAAACCGCAAGCTGGGTGTGGCCCACTGTGTCGCCGGCCCGTCCAGCCTGATCGGCGCGAGCAACTTCTTCGAGCTTGCCGTGGCGACGGCTATCAGCCTCTTCGGCTTCAAGTCTGGCGCCGCGCTGGCGACGGTGGTGGGCGTGCTGATCGAGGTGCCGGTGATGCTGCTGGTCGTCGGTATCGTCAATCGGACCCAGAAGTGGTACGAAGCAGGCGCGAAGGCCTGAGCGCATAAGGCACCAGCACAATCGCTCCACGCCCGGCAACTGCAACTTGCCGGGCGTTCCTTTTTTCGGCAAGGGATGGGCATGAACGAGGCATCCGACGGCGAGCGGTTGGAGGGCAGGCCAGTATCGCCTACCAAGCTGGCTCACACGATCCCTGCGCTGGGCATCGCGCAGATTGCATCTTGGGGGAGCCTGTACTATGCGTTCGCGGTCCTCGCCAAGCCCATACAGGCCGATCTGCATCTCAGCCAGCCGGAGATCTTTGGCGCCTTCACGTTCGCCCTGCTGACGTCCTCCCTGTGCGCACCGCGTGTCGGCAGAGCCATCGACCGCCGCGGAGGGAAACGGGTCCTTTGCGTGGGGTCGCTGGTCGCTGCGACAGCACTGCTGGCGATGGCTTGCGTCACGGAAGTGTGGACCGTCTATGCGGCCTGGATGCTAGCCGGCCTGGCCATGCCCATGGCGCTCTATGACCCGGCCTTCGCCACGCTGCATCAACTGGATGCGGCTCGCTATCGCAGCAGCGTGTCGACGCTGACCCTGTTCGGCGGGTTCGCCAGCACCGTTTTCTGGCCGCTGACCGCCTTTCTGAACGCCGAGCTGGGCTGGCGCATGACGCTCCTCGTGTTCGCCGGCATCCAGATCGCCGTCTGTTTGCCGCTGCATGGACTGGTTCTTCCTCGCCTATCAGCGCGCGCGCAGCCACAGGTCGCGGCTCGTGCCACTGGCGCGTCACCTTCGGCGGTGGCAGGAAAGCCGTTCTTCCTGCTTGCCGGCGCCTTTGCTGCGGCGTTATTCGTCTTCGGTGCACTCTCCGTCCACCTATTGAATCTGCTGCAGGCCGGTGGGCTCAGCACCGCCCAGGCGGTGATGGTGGCCAGCGTCATCGGGCCAATGCAGGTGACCGGGCGCGTGATGGAGTTGGTCTTCGCGAAACGGTTGCGGCCGGCGCAGGTAGGCTGGCTCTCCCTCAGCCTGCTAGTTGTGGCGCTCCTGCTGCTGGCCAGCAGCCCGGGTAGCATTGGGACGGGCATGGCCTTTGCCGTGGTCTACGGCCTGAGCAATGGCCTGTTGACGATTGTGCGGGGCACGCTACCCGCCGAACTCTTTCCCCGCGTGCCGGTAGGCAATTTGCTCGGCCGGCTGGCGCGGCCCACATTGTTGTCCATGGCGATCGCGCCGCTGTGCTTCTCGCTGGTATCGTCGAGCGGAGTGGCGTTTGCCGGGCTGGTCCTGGTACTCCTTAGCCTGGCATCGCTCGCCCTGATGCTGCTCGTTGCGGCGACGCGGCAACCGAGGGGCGCGGCGGCCACGGTAGGCAAGGCGAAGATCGAGGCGAATCGTCCCGGTCAGTGACGACAGGGCTAGGTCTTGTCTGCCCGCGCGCCGGGGCGCGCAGGAAACGCGGGCTGACACACAGACGCCGCAACACCGCAGCCCTGCGGATCCCCTTCGCAGCAGTGCTCTGTCAAGAACCCAAGCAGTTCGTTCATCCGTTGGTACTGGGCCTGGTAGATAACGTTCCGGCCTTCCTGCCGGCTCGCGATCAGCCCGGCATTGGCCAGTTCCTTGAGATGAAACGACAGTGTTGCCGGCGGCAAACCGAGTGCCTCACTAATCCGGCCGGCAAACATGCCAGGCGGACCGGCCTGGACCAGCAGGCGGAAGATCGCCAGGCGAGATTGCTGCGCCAGCGCGGCCAGGGCTTTTACGGCGGTTTCGCTGTCCATCAGAAGGCTCGCGGTAGTGGTGCTACCGCGTATTCTCCCCCAGAACGAAGGCCAGCGGGCCGCATCCCCAATCCCAACCTCACGCGGCACGGTCCAGGGCGCGTGTTCATGCGGCATGCGCCCCGGTAGCGGCGCCATCGGGAATCCCATCCCTTCACAAGACCTGCGCGTGGAAAGCGACGCCGAAGGTTCGGTGCCACACAGATCACCTCCCGCACAAGAGAATAATCTTCACAAGCGCGGAGCCAGCGTGCAGGACCCGACCACCTCAACAGAAGAGGGGGCAAAACAATATGCATCACCAAGCTGTGCGAGCCGCAATGATTGCGGCCGTTGCCATGTCTGTCGCGGCCCTGTCTCTCGCGGCCCTGTTTGCCGCTGCCGCAGCCTATGCGCAAACGCCAGCGCGGCAAGACGACGTCAGCAAGGCGCAAAGGATGTCGGTCTGCCAGTGCGTAGCCGACCTCCTTTTCATGGCCGCGCAACAACGCGATACGGGCGTGCCCCGGCAAGATGTGCTGACAAAGCTGAGTCAGGTTGGCGGGGGCGACCCGATCTTTCTCTCCACGGCCACCGAGGCGACCAACATTGCGTACGACATGCCGCAGATATCGCCGGCGAAACTGAGAAAGATTCACATCGACAGGTGCAGGAAGAAAAGCCGGTGAGGACTGTGGACGCCAGATCCTGCCCGGCGCGCGGCGTGATCGTGTGCCGCGTCAGCGGTGCTTGCTCGTGCCCGCAGCGCGGTACTTGCTCTCCAGCCTCGCAAGCACATCTTCAGCAGGCTTAGGGGTGCCACTTGCCATGCCCGCCGCAATTGCGTCGCGCAGCGCCTCCAGTTCGATGCCGTTTGACGAAGAGGCTGCCGGGCAGGGAGACGTCATCCAGCGCCCCCCTAGCGAATCTGCGAGGTCGGTTCCGGAGCTGGGCAGCAAGGGTGCGGGCACCCCGGCATGAAATTGATATGCGCAAAGTTCGGCGGTTCCGCCGACTTGCCAGGTTTGTAGCGGGGGATTTCCATGGAAATCATGCTCACCGGCACACCAAAAGTCGTCAGCAAATGCTCCAGGTGAGATACGCGCTTGCGTGCGAGAGCATGACTGACACCAACGGTAGGGGCCTCGTAGACGAGAATGTGAAACTCCTCCTTGTTCTCATATCTCCCGGGAGAGTCGACCATCCATTCCGCCAATTTGCGAACTTCCGACGCCGGCAGGCGAACCGCGCCTGGCTCGAAATTGCTGTTGAAGGAAATGTCGAAGCTGCAAGCCAGTGCAGGCTGCGCCAAGATCGCTGCTGTTGCAGCAACGGTGCGGAAGCATTTAGACAATGACATAGGCGGCCAAGTTATCAGCATTCTCAATGCCCTGCGGGTTCTTTGCCGCAGCCTCCTGTTCGGCGGTGCATAGCTGATGGAAGAAATCCTTTTTCGCCATTGCATTGGACATCAGCACCCCGCCGGTGCCGGTCTTGTCGCCATGTTTCAGGGCCTCTCGCATATCGTCCATGCCATCCTCCGTTGTCAGGTCGCCGACACGCAAAGTGGCCGGACACCTTGCCAATGTGCCCGCGGATCGCCTGATCGGCTTTGGGAAATTTCTGCAAGAACACGAAGATAATTCCCTTAGTGAGCGGGAATGCGACATGAAGCTGGGAGGCGGGTTCTCATCCGGACGCCGCGCAGGGCGATGGCAGTGTGGGCTCAGCTTGCCGACTGCCCGATCCTCCCCACCCGCCATTTCCGTTTTCTAGTGCGCAAGCACTGCGCTGAGATTGAGTTCATCGGCAACTTTCTTCAATCGCTTGTCGCGCGTCCAGATGGTGATGCCGGGTTGTAGGCGTGCAGACGCCAACAGCGACGTGTCTACAAATCCGATTCCACGATTGAACAATCCTTCGCGCTCGATCAGATAAAACGTCTCCTCCGGTGTGGCTACTGGCGCGCGCGGCAGATCGAGCAACGCGCCAAGCACGACGTCACGGTCACGCAAACTACCGAGTGAGATCTCGCCTATCACATAGGGATGAGCCAGCACACGCCCCTCGGCAAGCAGGCTAATCAGCATCGGATCAGAAGCGTTGATATGGTCAATCCAGACCGACGTGTCGACAAGGATCATTCGACGTCCAACCGACGACGTGGCGCCCCCTTGATGCCCGGTTGGCTACCGCCAAGATTCGCGAGTCGTTTCGCGGCTTCACGCTGGATCAAGGCCTTTAACGCTTCGCGCACGAGTGCCGTTTTTTCTTCCACACCCGTATAAGCCTGAGCTTTGGCGATCAAGTCGTCATCAAGCGAAATCGTCGTACGCATGGGAGCCTCCATAAGTGTGAGCACTCAATATAGCATCGTTTGATGCTTATAGCGGTGCGTTTCGTGGTCTCGTGGTGAGCGCATCTGCCGCAACATTGCGCCGAGTCTTGAAAGGAGTAAACGGCGCGGGCAAACGGATCGAGCGCATCGTGCATGCCTTCCGTCGCTTGTCAGGTCGCCGACACTCGGCGTGCTCGAACGCCTTGCCAATGTGCCTGCGGATCGCCTGATTGGCGTTGGGAAAGGTCCGTAGTGACGTGAAGACATGTCACTTAGTACGGGAGTGCGTCGAGAATTTGAGAGGCGGGCTCTCATCTGGACGCTGCGCAAAGCGACGGCAGTGTTAGTTCAGCTTCCCGACTACGCCGCCATGCAACCTGCGCGACGTTGACGGCTGAGCGGATGCCGCCCAGCCATCGGCTCTCAGAACAACGCGTCGATGCGATTCACGCTCGCGTCAAGCTGCTGCCGCAACGGCGCCAGCAGGCTATGCAGGCCAACACAATCGATTGCCGCGTCGGCTTGTAGATCGAGCAGCGTCAGGATGGTGCCCAGGCCCGCGCTGACGCGCAGGAGTTCGTCGAAGCTCTGCATGATGGCTTCGCGCCTGGGGTCATCCGGCGGGGGTGTCGCTTCCTCCGACAAGAGCGCTTGGGCAATCATGCTGAGCGTGGATGCATCGGCGGTGGGAGCGAGTGTTTTCATACGTGCGGCCATGGGATCACCTCTTTGGCGAATGACAGGGTGTGTTGATTGGTCGTCGCGCCCGTGCCGGCTGGCTGGGTTAGGCCGGCCGGGCGAGGGGGCAGCGATTGCCTCGCGCCCCAGATGCTCAACAACCCAGTTCCCCGCCAAGGTACTGGCGAGAGCTGGGCACTGCGGTTACCCCGGTCATGTCCTGCAGGTCCCCTCTTGTGAGGGACTGCTACAGGGATCCCGTTTTTGATTCGGTGGTCGTGATATGGGCCAAGTGGGCCAACGGCATGATTTACGTGGCTACGCCGTTCGGCCAGAGACCTTGCCTACGTCGGGGCAGAAGCGGGCCGCGACGCAGGCGCGGACCGCGAACGAACCCCGCAGGCCCGGGTACAGCGCCGGCACCGGTTCAATGCCTGGTCCAGCTGCTGCTTTAGCGGCATCAGCAAGGCATGCAGGCGGCTATCGCTCGCGTGCAGGTTCAGCAGCGTGATGACGGATTCCAGATGCGCGCTGATGCGCAGCAGTTCATGGCAGCCTCGGTGGGTAGCGTCGTGGCTCGGACCGGCTTCGTTGCCCGGCAGCAAGGGCTCGGCGATCAGCCTGGCTTCCACGGCGGCTTCCCGTGCTTCGGCGGCGGTGCGCGGGCGACGTTGGCGGACGGTCATGGGTACCTCCTGTTTTGTGATCGGGGTGCGATCAGGTTGCAATCGCGGACATCGGTATGGCGATGGGCGGCGTTGGCGACCATCGTCCCGGCACGCGGCGGCGGTGGGTGCTTGCGTCGATCGGCGTGTGACTCCCCACCGCCTGCGGCCTTGCGGGCGGCGGTGCGGGTGTGGGGAACGGGTGTGGCTCAGTACAGCGCTTGCACGCGGTTCACTGCCTGGTCCAGCTGCTGCTTTAGCGGAGCCAGCAGGGCATGCAGGCCGTTGTTGGCGGCTTGCTCGTCGGCCTGTAGCTCCAGCAGGAGCAGGAGGGATTCCAGGCCTGCGCTGACGCGCAGGAGGTCGTGGCAGGATTGGTGGATGGTTTCGTGGGTGGAGTCAGTCGGTGCAGACGTGGACTCCTCCGGCAGCAGCGCTTGGGCAAGCATGCTGAACTCGGATGGATCGGTTGCAGGAGCGAGAGTTTTCAGACGTGCAGTCATGGGATCACCTTTTGGCGAATAGCGGGGTGTGTTGAGTGGTCGTCCCGCCCGTGTCGGCTTGCTGGATTTGGCCGACCGGCAGAAGGGGCAGCGATCGTCTCGTTCCCCAAACGCTTAACAACCCGTTCCCCGCCAAGGTACTGGCGGGGTGCTGGGCACTGCGGTTACCCCGGTTATGTCCTGCAGGTCCCCTCTGGTGAGGGACTGCTACAGGGATCCCGTTTTTGATTCAGTGGTAGCGATATTGCGAAGGCTCACTAGCAAGCGCGACGTTTGGCGATGCAGGACTCAGCAAACCGCCATGGGAAGCTTGGGCATAAGCCATAATGTGACTCTTGTTTCCTCTGGAAGCGTGGCTCGCTTTGCTCACGCCCGCGCCGCATCCTCCAAGCTCTTGCTTGGTGGACGCCTACGCATATCTGGCACTCTTGCCAGAGGTACGGCCATATCTGCCAGCGGCTTAGTGGCAGTGCGCGAACAGTTCCGCCTCGCCGCTGGCGAAGAAGCCAGTACGGGCGGTCGTTACTAGCCATGCTGCCTCGCGATCCGCTTGCGATGCGGGCGAAGCGCCATGTGCACGAATGTACCCAACAAGGATAAATTATCCTAATTGAAATGCGCAATCGCGTCGAAGAATTGATAGATTTTGTGGCAGAAGGCCATCGCCGGTACAAGCACATGGAAGACTTGACTGGGATCAAGGCGGACAGCTGGAAGAACGCCTGCCGGGGGAAGCAGCGCTTCACGCAAGAAATGATCGAGAAGATGGCGGAGATCTGGCCGCAGTATGCGTATTGGCTGGTTACCGGGCGGACCGACGAGGGCAACGGGCACACGTCGCCGATTCTTGAGCGAATTGAGAGGGATTTGAAGAAGGTTCGGTGAGAAGGGCCAGGCAAGGCATTCAGCCAAGCGCAGGCTCAGAACCAAGAAACAAGCGCCACCCGCAACGTTGCCCGGTTAGGTGGAACATTGACAGCAAATCCGCGGACAACATCGGCACGAAGGGGGACGCCCAACAGTCGGCTCAGGAATTCGGATCTAGTTCGAACTGCTCAGCAAGATCCGGAAGCGCATCCATAGAGCGGCAGAGTCCAAGCAGTTCCCCGAGCCGGTCGGGATAGTGATTGCCAAGAACACCGACCAACTGATCACGAAGGGCCGACCTGTTTTGCGCGAAGTGCGCACGCCGATGATCGTTCGAACAGATTGCCACAACGTTCCAAACCGTATCAGGGCCGCCGCAGTTCAGCGGCACGACGTGATGTGCTTCCAGGTAATAGCCACCAACATCCGTCTCAAAACCGAGTTCGCCACAGCATTCGCATCTGCCGTCGCTCGCACGCTGCTTGGCTTTTCGCACAACGTCTGGATCACGGTCATACACAGTTGTCTGCGTGATCCTCCTGATAGAGCGCGTGCCATTCGGACTCGGCTGAGTTCGGGGGACGCGCTCCCCTCCCGGATCGGCAAGCAGCGAAATAAGACGCACCTTTACGTTGGTCCCAACATTGCCGGCCGGCTTCAACCCCGGAATCGGCTCTTCACCCATCTCCAGGAGAACTGCGGAGATATTCTTCATCCGATACTCGTATGACTTTTCGGTACGGCCATATGCACGCTGAAGCGCCCGATACACTTCACGTTTGTTGTAAGGCTGAGCGGCAGCTTCACGCCTCGCCATGTCCCTGTATGCGTCGACTGCCGCTGCAAGTTCGGCATCCGTCCATCCGTCCATCGGTCCCCTCGTTCTAATTCCCGTCCGAATAGGAATATTCCCACATCCTTTAGGATTTTTCCTAAGACGTGACGCTCGCTAGGAGGGTGGAGGAGTGCCGTCGGGCAATGTGCCAATGCAGTTGCGGCTGGACGAAACCGATTTCTCCGCGCTTCAACCCGGACCATACCTCAGCACCCACAAACACATTTCTTTATGTGATCAACACACAAAAATATGCGTTCGTCAGCCGGCAATCCCATGGTATGATCCCGCCTATGACATATGACGAGTTCCGCCGGCAGTTAGGCAAAGCAGGAGTTACGGTGAAGGAATTTGCCACTTTGGTACGCCTCAACCCGAACTCCGTGACGAACTATGCTCGGACCGGTGAGGTCCCGACGCACTTCGCAGTTGCGGCGATCTTGATGGGTGAGATGGCAGAACATCGTCTAGATTTCCGCATGGCCCTATCCTCTGCTGACCTTGGACCGGAAAGTCGTCGAGGCGCCGCCAGCGGCGGTTTTGGCAGTAACTCTCGCGCTTCGCGATATTGAACTAGAGAACGAATGAATCGAGCAATCGACCTTTTCGCCGGCGCAGGTGGCCTCTCATTGGGCCTAAAAATGGCTGGATGGGACGTGCGCGTCGCAGTGGAATATGACGCAACGGCCGTTGAAACGCATCGCAAGAACATGCCGGAAGTCCTACACGTCTGCGACGACGTTCGGGACATTGACTTTACTACGTACGCAAGCGCCATTGACTTGGTAGCAGGTGGTCCTCCATGCCAGCCATTCTCTGTGTCTGGAAAGCAAATGGGGCATCTCGACGTCCGTGACATGGTCCCCGAATTCATTCGAGCGGTTCGAGAAATCAAGCCTAAGGCATTCTTACTGGAGAATGTCAATGGATTGACTATGGCACGGTTTCGACCCTACCTGGACGCGAGGCTTCACGAACTAGAAGTCCTGGGCTATGACGTACATTGGAAGGTCTTGAACGCTGCTGATTATGGTGTTCCCCAGAAACGACTACGATTGTTTATTGTCGGCGTACCTCCTGGAACGCCTTTTTCCTTTCCATCCCCAACGCATGGCCCACACGGCAGCAAGAAGTACCAGACAGTCCGTCAAGCGCTCGCCGACGTTCCTCACGATGAGCCGAATCGCGCAAAGGTTGTCCTCGCCAAGAATCCGATTCTCCGGAAAAGCCCATACGCCGGGATGCTACTCAATGGAAAGGGACGCCCATTAAACATGGATGCGCCTTCTCTCACCATTCCCGCGACCGCCGGGGGGAATAGGACGCATATTCTCGACCCCGAAGGCATAATTCGAAAATATCATGACCATTTGTCTAACGGGGGAAGGCCACGCAGCGGGACACTCAATGAATGCCGCCGTTTGACAGTCCGTGAATCAGCTAGATTGCAGTCGTTTCCCGATTGGTTTGAGTTCATCGGACGTCGCAATCAGCACTATGCGCAAATTGGCAACGCGGTTCCGCCAGACTTGGCGAAGATGGTCGGAATAGCCGTTTTGTCGTCGTTGAATGCAGTTCGGCCGCAAAAGAAAAGGGCGCCAAAAATCCGCACGGTCGAAAAGACCTAGTCTAGACGGACTCCAACTGCGGCACCCTCAATAGATCTTGGCTTCGGGCAAGCCCCCCCTTGGGGTGGCTGCCCGAATAGTAGACGATCAACTAAGATGTGCCTTCTGCATAGGCAATATCTTGAGAATTGAATGACTACGCCGACAGATGCCGCAATGGCAACTGCGCCACTGGTGCAAAATAACAGCCTTCCCGCCCCTGAAGGGGTGGAAAGACTGCACGAAGTGAGGAAGATCGCTCTCGATCGTTCGTTATGGGTAACAGCTGTTGCTATCGCCGAACTCAGAACGCTTGCTAACGACAAAATTCGTGTAGAGAACAGGGATCGCGGCCCGGCCGGCAATCGCGCGAACGATGTCCAAGGTGTTCTCGGTGAAATAGTCGCCATCATCCATCTTGAGAAGGCATTTGGCCTGGATGCAATTTGCCACGACCTCTTTTCAGTAGGAGGCCCTGTCGACGATGTGGACATCAGCGTGTCGTGGGATAATCGAACCGAGCGCCTTGAGGCCAAGTGCCTAATTTGGGATGCGTCGAAGAGATTATTTCTGATCAATGATGAGGCGCATGCCCGATCCGTCAAACGGGAAGCATCGGGTTATATTCCCATAATAACCTCCATCGGTTCAGACATCGCCATCGCCGGGCCCAAGTTTCCCATAGCATCAACGTCAGAATGGAATATCCAAGATTTTGGATATAATGACCCCGCAAGATCCATAGAGCTCACTAGATTTTGCCCCACCTATTTGCAGCGCTCATGGCTCGAGATACGCAACAAGTATCTCGAAAACCATGCAGAATCTGTTTGCCTCAAGGACGATCTGCTGAATATCCTTCCCCGTAAAATTGTCGCCCACCGCCACCAAATAGAAGCTGAACTTAAAACTAGCACAAGCTCAATCCGAGCTTTGGCAGAAAAAATAGCTTCCGTGATAACAGCTGACTAGCCGATTGCACATCCCCAAGACGCGAGCCACAAGGCGCTCAAATTTCGAAGACTTGACTCATAGTCCGTAGACTCATAGTCAAAATCCGAGTCATGATTGGGGAACCATGGCGCTCAAAAATTCGATCACCCCTAAGACGGCATTTGGCCAACGACTTCGCCAACTCAGGTTGGAGGCTGGACTGTCTCAGGAGGCATTAGCAGCTCTTGCAAAGTTGGACCACACCTATGTGAGCAGTTGCGAGCGTGGTCATCGAAATGTCAGCTTGGAGACTATTTATAAGTTCGCCAATGCTCTGGGCATCGAGGCGGCTGTCCTATTAACAGCGCAGCACAGTAACAAGACCTAACGGACAATCAATGGCTAGTGCAGGGCAACTGCGTCCCCTTCTGAGAAGCCTTTTGCTACCGATTAGATCTGGGCAAGAGTGCGCGTGTGGCATCGCACTCGCACAGGCACTCAAAGCTAAAGGTATTTCGTTCCACGAGTTTTCGCCTTCGATTGCTAACGAAATCGATGCGTGGCAGGAAAGCGGACTGCCCTCTGATCTATTTAAAACCGTTGTGGTTGCCGTACTAAAAAGAGCGGATAACTCCCATGGAGTGCCGGTCGCGAATTGTTATTTCACGCTTCACCGTAAATTGGTCGAAGCACATTTGATGTCGCATTTCCAGGCGACAGCTTTTCTAAGCCACATCTTTCTCATTGTTGATCTCGCGGCAGATGAAGGACTTTCCTCTGCTCAGATTGCCAAATTGCTTGCAGAGATTGATCCGCGTGTAGGCTTTAGCCGTCAGTCTATCGCCACAGCACTTCAAGCGGTGAAGCTGGAGCCGGGATTAGAGCTTAAGAATGTTCAGAGACTCTTTACTCGAGACCAAAACTCAGAGCTTAAGGCATTTGCGGATGCCGATTTAGCAACGGCAATTCAGCTTGTCTCGGATAAGGCCAGTCGGCTCGGTTTCGAGGGGAACATGGAAATGGCTCTCACGGACTTGTTGCGCGTCAATATAAGTGCCGGCCAAGAAGAGACGTTCGCGTACGTACCGTACCTCCAGATCCTGCACTATCAGTGTGTCATTGCAGATGCCTTCGACCACGCCATAACTGATCTATACGAATTCGCTCCGCGCGGCCGCGCAGCCCTGTGGCTCTTCGACCAGTATCCGCCAGCACTCGCCACTGCCGGCAATCCATTCCTAAACAACGCAAAATCGGTGGAACGCATTGACGAGTCCTGGGCCAGGAGCAAGAAGCCTTCCGAATTGCCAGGGGCATCTGCGCTCGTTTTTGTCCTCTCGGGCATGGAGGTAATGAGCTTCGCCGCCCGCAGGGAGCTTGCACGCTGGGTTCGCCTTCTTCTGCATCGACTTATGCGACTCAAGGAGCTGCTCGCCGACCCAATTCCTGCGGTGCTAGCCAGCCCCGAGATCAAATCGATATTGGACGCCGTGGCGACGGGAAATACCTGCACCTTTGGCATCTTGGAACAGAGGGTCTTGGACGCCCTCGTGTCGGGAAAACACCTGCAGGCGGCTGGCTGGCGCGGGCGTGGTCTGAAAGACTCAGTAAATGCTACAAATCTGAGCCAACGCAAACTGGGTGACATCGACTTCCAGCATGCGGCGAGTCTGGAAATTGTCGCTTATGAGGCCCACGGCGGGGAGCTATCGACCGTGTATATCGATGAGCACGTTCGCACGCTTCGAAAGGTCTTCAAGCGCCGCAAGGAAGAGTTGATTGGTATCGCTGAACTTGATCGATGGAAAATTCGAATAGTGTTTGTGGCCCATAAGTTGGCTGACCATCCACGACCGCTGGAAATAATCGACGGTGTAAAGATTGAGCTTTCAGCGGTCACTTTTCGTGACTTTTTCGCAACGTGCCCCCCGCCCGGTGCACTTGAAGCCGAATTCGAAGAGTATGTGCGCCTGCCGCTATCTGCAAAGCGCATGCCGCACGAAGTTAGGCAAGTTGTTAACTCGTTGTTGCAACCGGCGCTCGCCATATAGGCGACGAACGTGCGGGGGATTCTGGTATCTTGCCCATAGGATCACCAGAAGGATCGCGGGTGGCAGCTTACAAGTTCTCTACCACTCCAGAACGATCTCGAATCATGTCGGCGATTCGGGCTACCGATACGAAGCCAGAGTTGGCTGTGCGTAGGCTGCTGCGCGAGATCGGATATCCTGGCTATCGACTTTACCGACGCGATTTGCCAGGGACACCCGACATTGCCTATCTTGGGCGGAAGCGCGCAATCCTGGTTCACGGATGCTTTTGGCATAGTCATGACTGTAAAACGGGACGACGGCTGCCGACTACCAACTGCGACTATTGGCTCCCTAAACGAGAACGAACGAAGCAACGGGATTTCAATACGAAAACGGCGCTCGAAAAATTAGGCTGGCGCGTCCTCGTTGTCTGGGAATGCGAGCTAAGAGATTCATCGTCCTTAATAGTCCGTTTAACGGCCTTTATGGCAAGTGACTAAGGAAACGGCAACCTGCCCCGGGGCCGCCACTGGTAATGGTCCATCGTTATTACCTAGACGCCATTTCGTGCGTAATACCCTCACATACGTCCCCATCAAACAAGAGCGCTATATGATAATCTTTGAAAATCCACTGCAAGAGCATTTTTCCCTCCGGCTGCACACTAACATGCGTTGGTGGACCGACTTTGGAGACAATTTCTTGCTTTGCTTTCCCTGTCAATACGCCTAACTTAGCAAATTTGCCCGGTAGGAAAATCCCTCTAAACTCTTTTGATGCCGTCGCGATGGTTCCACAAAGCCCAACCACCGCGATTAGAAACAAAGAGATCCCCCACATTACGCTCATTCTTTACCCTTATTTGAATTGATTCCTCCGGGCGAGTAGCGCCAGCATCGAATACGGAGGTGAGAACTGTCAAAATTCCCCGACACCACCATCATTGACGGTGGATCCGACAAATTAACGACTCAGGCGATGCAATCCAACACCCCCGTGAGGTGGGGTTTCCCGTCTAGGGCTTTCCAATGTAGCAACATCGGCGGCATGGCAAGTGATCGCGGTACGCAACGTGTCAGGCTAAGCAAAAGCGTCGCACGCCGGAACGATGAGGACTGCGGACTGTTTGGTACTGCAGGAAGGGGGATCGAAAGGAAAGGGGGAGTCCGTGAAGGCAGTGTGAGCGCCATCACGAGATATTCGATTCATCCCTCGTTCCGCTCCATATTTAATAGCTTCACCAGCCGGCGCTTGCGCTGCCAAACGCCTTTACCTAGCTAAGGCTGTCTTCATGGATCCAACGAGCACTCATACCACAGCGGATATGAATTGGAAATTATAAAAATAGGACCTCATCGCCTACCAACTCGCCAACTCCTTAGTTAAAACATTCGTCATTGACTCAGCGGTCAATTCGAACATCTTTATGTAATCCATCACAACGTCAACCGCATATCCGGTGTTGCCAGTCAACGAGTGCACAATTTCGTTGCGACGATCATAAAATTCGTCGAGCTTCGCCTTGAGCCGCTCAGCTGCGATACTCTTTACGGTTACGCCAAAATAAGATTTTATCTTCGTATTTTCGGCTACGCTAAGCAATATTTCCTTTATCCCCAGACGATGAGCGATTTCATTAACTACGTGCGGCCGAAAATTATTGGAGTGCTGACCAAACAATGATCCTTCAAGTTTGCTTGCATCGTCACTAATTGCGAACCCTTGCAAGGAATCCAGCAGAGCGCGCGCCTTCCCGATGACATTCACATCCGGGACTTTTGGCTTTCGCTTTGTCAAGATGGATGAATTGAATCTGAGCTTATCTAACGCAGCCCCCCAATATGCATTTCTGATTCCATGACGAACATCATCGTTTAGATGGGCATAACGTTCGGAAAGATAGCCAGCGCACTGCACTATCTCCTCACGAACAAATTCCTCAAAGCTTGACGCCAGAAAAATTAATGCCATAGCATTTACGGTGTTGCCAGTTTGCAAACCAATTTTACTTAAATCAACTTCGCTGCGTGCTGTTGTTAGCGTTCCAGGAGATTTCGCGGCGGACTCGATAGCGACCATGGCAGCACGAATATGAAAAATTCGGCCAATAAAATCATCCAATGGTCCTTGAAGATCGGCTGCTGCCATGACTACACGTATGCCTTAAAAAGATCGCGAAAGAGAGCGATTCGCTCCTTAATATCTGCCGCCGTGTTTGCCGCACCGGTAAGTGTCCCCGTTTTGGCGAGTTTTCTGGTCAAAGCGGCATAGTCATTCTGTATTGCCTGCTTGTTTGCCAGCAGCTTGGTGCGCTTCCGCCAGAACTGATCCACGGCGATCATCACCCCGTCGTAAACACCAGCGATGGGCCGACTATCTCCTGACTTCTGATTTAGCCGAAAAGGAACGCCATCGAATAGCTGATCAACAAGTGCAAGGCGTAAAACATAGCGCTCACCGAGAGCGTTTGCCTCGTCGCGCGTGATATCGAGATTGCGCTCCATGCAACGATCGAGCATGGATTTCATTGAACCGTGAATGTGTTCATCATTGTCAAGCGCAAAGAAACGAAGCACCAATTGACAGTCCCCCATGGTTTTATAAAGACTGTTTTTCTGCCGGCTCTCTTCCTCGTAATATTCGTTTGGATCTGCATTTGTATACGCAGGAATCCCCCAAACTCGAGTGAAAATTTCATTACGAGAAAGACGAACAATAAGATCATTGAATTCGCCCCCATAAATGGCATTTCTAATCTCTTGCGCGCTAAGCCTCTTCCCTCCTGTATTCAGCCTCTCAAAAACAAATCGCCTCAGTTCATAAAATCGAGATGAGCCAGCTTTCTTTATTTTCCCTTGAGACTCCTGAAGCAAGACGATGGCAGATATTGAGGCGCGATCGAGACTTCGCTTGACTTTGGGCGGTAGCTTTGCGTAAGACCGGCCATTCAAGGAAGATATAATCTGAAGGCCACGGAGTTGAAATTCATTATTCAGAAATTCCTTGATGGCATTCAATCGCTGCTGGCCATCCATAACCTCGTATCGGGCTAGATCGTTCTCGTAGAAAAACACCGGAGGGACAGGTACATTTAGCAAAAGCGACTCGATTAGAAGCGACTTTTGCTGATTGCTCCATCTGAGTCGGCGTTGATATTCCGGGCGAAGATTTACATCGTCCCCAACGATAATCAGATCGCGAATCTGTGGAAGCAAGAAATTATTCGTTTGATAAACAACACGAAAGGGCTGCCTGACCAACTCGTCTTCAACGCTCTCATCGGTTGCCTCCCGCACATCCTCACTCGAAGGATCATCTTCTGATGCTTCGATCTCATCAACTAATTCGTCAGGGCCGTCGACCATTTTGTCACCTTACATGTTGTTAGTTAGATTGTAACAGCAGATACCCGCTACTTTTCAAGAGGTACATCTCGGACATGCACATTAACAAATCAAACTCGCATATTAGTTTCCGCCTGATCTACGGCTGAACTGACTTCTTTCCATCGTCGGCTAAAGCAAGAGCCAGGCCCTTTTTCTTTTCCAACCTGCCCGACATTGCGAGGGCATTAATGCCACACGATACAGAAGCCAAGCACATAAAGGCGATTGTTGCCATAAATCCCGAAATGAATGGAAGCATTACTCGCTGCAACTGCACGTTCGTGCGCACATACTCCGAAGCCCGCCCCTCAACAAGGAGATCGCATATCGCTTCGACCTCGAACCCTTTGAATTTAGTTGCCAGCGCGATATCGGTGCGGTCTTCCTTGCACTGTTTTGCCCCAAAGGAGGCATTCGACCAGAACATCACCGCGCTATCTTGCGACAACAGGAAGGTAAGCCCACTATCCTTCGTGCGCAAAATTGCCGAGGATTGAATTGCACCGACGGCAACAAGTGCAGCGGCTACAAAGAGGGAAATAAAGATTAAAAACAGAAATCTCTGCTTACATTTTCCGGGCAAATGGGCTTTCCCTTTTAATCCAGGCAACTCAATATCAAAATACTCCCCACATGCCTTTACCGTATCGATATTTTCATCGTTGGAATTGGTCCACTTGATAAGATTTTGCGCCTGCAAAAGGGTTCTGGCAGGCACTCCCGTCGTGAATCTAAATTGCATTAGATTCGTTTGTCCGCTTAAAAAACCGGCAATAATTTGATCAGTATTTTTTGAATTTCGGTCAAACCGGAGCCATAGCCTCGTCATTAGACTATGGGTTGACCTCGTCCGCCGCCAGACCAACCATGCCACCACGATGGACCCGAGCATCACCGATGAGATACCTAGTGCGGTGCCTAGGCTTACCAGTCCTTTCACCCCTTCAAATATTTCCAACTCACTCTCCGTTATACGAGATCGCCAGCAATCCTCTGGACACAGAGGCGGGCAACGAAAACATCACTTGATAGTATTTTTGACAAAAAAAACCAACCTCATATAGAGATTGGTTCTTTTATTAGGGATTTTTAGCGATGCCGCTCAAACATCAATATTCCGAGCCACCAACGCATTACTCTCAATAAAATTCCGACGCGGCTCAACCTCATCCCCCATAAGGGTGGTGAAAATCTGATCCGCCGCAATAGCATCCTCAATCTGCACCTTCAGCAAACGGCGCTGAGTCACGTCAAGGGTGGTTTCGAAAAGCTGCTCAGGATTCATCTCCCCCAGCCCCTTATAGCGCTGACGAGACACCCCACGCTCGGCCTCAGACAACAACCACTGCATGGCAGCATGGAAGTCATTCACCGTCTGGTCGCGCATCTTTTCGCCCTCGCCACGGCGCACCTTGGTGCCTTCCGCAATCAGGCCCTGGAAGGTCTTGGCGGCCAGCGACAGCGCAGCGTAATCTGCGCCGTGCACAAAGTCTGCGTCCAGGTGAGACAGGCGCACGTTGCCGTGATGCCGGCGGGCGATCATCAGGCGGTGCTTGTCCGTCTTCTCGTCAAACTGCGCATAGACGTCTGCCGTGCCGTCGTCATTCACGGCGGCGCCCAGCAGGGTCTTGGCGTGCATTTCCGACAGCTTGGCCTTGAGCGCGGTGGCTGAGGCTTCGGCGGCGGCGGCGCTGTCCAGGTCCAGCTCGATGCCGTCGGCAATGGCGCGCAGGGCGTCGCTGTCCACGATGCGGGCCAGGCGGCCGATCACGGCTTCGGCCAGTTGGTACTGGCGGGCCAGCTCAGTCAGGGCGTCGCCGGCAACTTCGCTGCCGTCGGGGTTGACCAGGGCGGCCTTTTCCATGGCCAGGCGCAGCAGGTAGGCGTTGAGCTCGTTGTCGTCCTTGATATAGCGCTCTTCCTTGCCGTGCTTGATCTTGTACAGCGGCGGTTGGGCGATATACACGTGGCCGCGCTCGATGATGTCGGGCATCTGGCGGTAGAAGAACGTGAGCAGCAGCGTGCGGATGTGGGAGCCGTCCACGTCCGCGTCGGTCATGATGATGATGCGGTGGTAGCGCAGCTTTTCGAGGTTGTAGTCGTCCTTGCCGATGCCGGTGCCTAGCGCGGTGATCAGCGTGAGCACTTCCTGGCTGGAGAGCATCTTGTCGAAGCGGGCGCGTTCCACGTTCAGGATCTTGCCCTTGAGCGGCAGGATGGCCTGGAACTTCCGGTCGCGGCCTTGCTTGGCGGAGCCGCCTGCGGAGTCACCCTCCACCAGGAAGAGTTCGGACTGGGCGGGGTCTTTTTCCTGGCAGTCGGCGAGCTTGCCGGGCAGGCCCATGCCGTCGAGCACGCCTTTGCGGCGGGTCATTTCGCGGGCCTTGCGGGCGGCTTCGCGGGCGCGGGCGGCGTCGACGATCTTGCCGCAGATGATCTTGGCGTCGCCCGGGGTTTCCAACAGGAAGTCACCCAGGGCCTTGGCGACGAGTTCTTCCACGGGCAGGCGCACTTCGGAGGAGACGAGCTTGTCCTTGGTCTGCGAGCTGAACTTGGGCTCGGGCACCTTGACGGAGAGCACGCAGGCCAGGCCTTCGCGCATGTCGTCGCCGGTGGTTTCTACCTTGGCCTTTTTGGCGATCTCGTTTTCTTCGATGTACTTGTTCATCACGCGCGTCATGGCGGCGCGCAACCCGGTGAGGTGGGTGCCCCCGTCACGCTGCGGGATGTTGTTGGTGAAGCAGAGTACTTGTTCGTTGTAGCCGTCGTTCCACTGCATGGACACTTCTACGGCGATACCGTCTTTTTCGGTGTTGGCGTAGAAGATGTTGGGGTGCAGGACGCTCTTGCCGCGGTTGATGTACTCAACGAAGCCTTTGACGCCGCCGGAGAAGGCGAAGTCTTCTTCCTTGCCGGTGCGTTGATCGGCCAGGCGGATGTGCACGCCGTTGTTCAGGAACGAGAGCTCGCGGATGCGCTTGGCCAGGATCTCGTAGTGGAACTCGACGTTGGTGAAGATTTCTTCGTCGGCGAGGAAGTGGACTTCGGTGCCGCGCTTGTCGGTGGGGCCGATGACCTTCATCGGCGAGACTTCCACGGGCACGCCGTCGGGGCCGGGCACGGTTTCCACTACGCGGTTTTGCACGGCGCCTTGGGCGAACTCGAGCAGGTGGGCCTGGCCGTCGCGGCGCACGGTCAGGCGCAGCCACTTGGAGAGGGCGTTGACGCAGGACACGCCCACGCCGTGCAGGCCGCCGGAGACCTTGTAGCTGTTCTGGTTGAACTTGCCGCCGGCGTGCAGCTCGGTCATGGCGATTTCGGCCGCGCTGCGCTTGGGTTCGTGCTTGTCGTCGAACTTGACGAGCGGGGGAATGCCGCGGCCGTTGTCGGTGATGGAGATCGAGTTGTCGCTGTGGATGGTGACGGTGATTTCCGTGCACCAGCCGGCCAGGGCTTCGTCGATGGAGTTGTCCAGCACTTCAAATACGAGGTGGTGCAGGCCGGTGCCGTCGGACGTGTCGCCGATGTACATGCCCGGACGCTTGCGCACCGCCTCCAGGCCTTCCAGGATCTGGATCGAGCCTGCGCCGTAGCTGTCTTGCTGTTGCGGTTGCGATTGCGGTTGTTGCTCTTCGGTCATGTTCTCTTACTCACGGCGAATGCGGCGATCTCTCGTCACGCCCGGATGGGCGCGCCCGGATCGGGCCGCATAGCGGGTTACATAAAAACGGCAAAAGGGGCGGATCTCGACGATCCGGCCCCTGGTGCGGCGGGTCTTGCGCGGGGCCCCTGGGGCTGCTGCGCAAGCCGTGGTGTGCCGTTAGATGCTCCGGTTTTGCGTATCTTGTGGTCCTTGTTACCGGCTCATCAAATGCGCATCGGCATGACAACGTACTTGAAGTTGTCGTCTTCCGGCACGGTGATCAGCGCGCTCGAATTGGAGTCGCCGAGGCTGACCTGGACTTGCTCGCTCTTGAGGTTGGCGAGCACGTCCAGCAAATAGGTGACGTTGAACCCGATGTCGAGCGCGTCGCCCGAATAATCAAGTTCGAGTTCTTCCTGCGCTTCTTCTTGATCCGCGTTGGTGGAGCTGATCTTGAGTACGTGCGTATCCAGGATGCAGCGCACGCCCTTGAACTTGTCGGTGGTCAGGATGGCGGTGCGTTGCAGGGCTTGCTGCAGCTTGACGCGGTCGATGGCGAAGGCGTTCTTGTAGCCCTTGGGGATCACGCGCTGGAAGTCCGGGAACTTGCCTTCGACCAGCTTGGAGATCAGCTCGATATTGGCGAAGGTGAACTTGACCTGGTTGGCGGCCAGTTGCACTTGCACGGGATCGTCGTTGTCTTCCAGCAGGCGCTGCAGCTCGAGGATGGTCTTGCGCGGGATGATCACTTCCTGGCGCGACGGGGCGCCTTCGCCACTGGTGGCTTCGGCATCCAGCTCCACGCCGCAGTAGGCCAGGCGGTGGCCGTCGGTGGCGACTGCCATGACCTTCTTGCCGTCTACCACCAGCAGCATGCCGTTGAGGTAGTAGCGGATGTCTTGCTGGGCCATGGCGAAGTGAACCATGGCGAGCAGGTGCTTGAAGGTCTTTTGCGGCAGGCTGACGGATGCGCCGAACTCGCTGGCTTCGGCTACCGTGGGGAATTCTTCGGCGGCCAGGGTCTGCAGCGCGAAGCGGCTCTTGCCGGACTGCACGGTCATGCGCTTGTCGTTGAGCGACAGGGCGACTTCGCCGTCGGGCATGGCGCGCAGGATGTCGAGCAGCTTGCGGGCGGCCACGGTGGTGGCCACGGTGTCGCTGCCTACGCCGCATTCGGCGTGCGTGGTGATCTGGATCTCGATGTCGGTCGAGAGGAAGGATACGTTGGACCCGGACTTGCGAATCAGCAGGTTGGCCAGGATCGGGAGTGTGTGGCGGCGCTCCACGATGCCGCTCACGATTTGCAGCGGACGCAGCAGATTGTCTCGCGAGGTTTTGACCAATTGCATTGAATTTATCCTTCGTCGTTTGTAGTAAGCGACCGCGGGTGCGCACTGACTGGCACTAACTTGCTGCGCAGTTTTCAGAACTGCTTCCAAAACGCTTTGGAATCAACAAGTTAATTCGCCATTGTACCAAGGATAAGCCGCTGCGGTGAAGCGGGAGAAGCGCGATCGGAGGGTGAAATTGTGCGCAAAACGACACAAATTCAGACTTCTTCGGTGGCTGGCGACTGTTGTCGCTGGCCGCCCCCTCCGCCCGCTCGTCCCGACTCACCGCAAAGCCTTAGCCCAGGCCGTTTTCATGGCAATGTTCCGCAATGCCCCGGTGTTGCTTTCCGATTGATTCATGCGCCGGATCCTGCCCGGCGCGTACCCTACAGTATGCCAGCCCGGCGTGACCGGGCTGGCAAATGCTGCTTCACTATTGCTTCACTGCTGTTTCGCTACGATCCGACGCTCGGGGTCAGCCCTTGAGCGTCTGTTCCAGCACGTGCAGCTCGTGGTTGAGCTGCGCGTCTTTGCTGCGTTCGTCGGCGATCTTGCGCACCGCGTGCAGCACGGTGGTGTGATCGCGCCCGCCGAACAGCTCGCCGATTTCCGGCAGGCTTTTCTGCGTGAGTTCCTTGGCCAGGTACATGGCAATCTGGCGGGGCCGCGCGATATTGGCGGGCCGCTTCTTGCTGTACATGTCCGCGACCTTGATGTTGTAGAAATCCGCGCAGGTCTTCTGGATGTTCTCAACCGAGATCTGGCGGTTCTGCACCGTCAGCAGGTCCTTCAGCGCTTCACGGGTGACATCGATGGTGATGTCCTTGCCGTGGAAGTTGGAGAAGGCGAGGATCTTGCGCAGCGCGCCTTCCAGCTCGCGCACGTTGGATCGCAAATGCTTGGCGACGAAGAAGGCGACTTCCTCGGGTACGCTCACATTCTCGGCGGCGGCCTTCTTCATCAGGATGGCGACGCGCATCTCCAGCTCGGGCGGCTCGATGGCGACCGTGAGGCCGGAGTCGAAGCGCGAGATCAGGCGATCGTCGATGCCGCTGATTTCCTTGGGATACGTATCGCTGGTGATGATCACCTGCGCCCGGTTGGCGATCAGGGCTTCGAAGGCGTAGAAGAACTCTTCCTGCGTGCGGTTCTTGCCGGAGAAGAATTGAATATCGTCGATCAGCAGCAGGTCCAGCGAGTGGTAGTAGCGCTTGAACTCGTCGAACGCCTTGCGCTGGTAGGCCTTGACCACGTCGGAGACGTATTGCTCGGCGTGGATGTAGCGGATGCGGGCGCGCGGGTTCTCCAGCAACATGAAGTTGCCGATGGCGTGGATCAAGTGGGTCTTGCCCAGGCCTACGCCGCCATACAGATAGAGCGGGTTGTAGGACTTGCCGGGGTTGTTGGCCACCTGGATGGCGGCGGCGCGCGCGAGCTGGTTGGCCTTACCGGTGACGAAGTTGTCGAAGGTGAGGATGTGGTTCAGGCGCGAGCGCTCGTGCACCGAGTCGTTCTGCTGCTGGCCGCCATGCTGGTTGCCGGGGTGGCCTTGGTGGCCTTGCTGGCCCGGGTGCCCTTGGTGGCCCTGATGACCCGGATGACCTTGATGACCCGGATGGCCGCCCTGGTTACCGGGGTGGCCGCCCTGCATGGGCTGCTGCGACGGCTGCACGCGGTAGGAGCGGGCGCTGGCTTCGGCCGGGTCCAGCTGCGGCACGTCGATGTCGACGATCTCGCCGCCCATGCCGCCCATGTTGCTTTGGTTGGCGCTGCCGGGGTAGTTGCTGCCATTGCCGCCGTTGCTGCCATTGCCCGGGTTGCCGGGGTAGGGCGCTTGCCCGCCGCGCTGGCCGCCGGCCTGGTTCATGGGGCCATAGCCCTGGCCGCCTTGGCCCGGCTGCATGCCGGGCTGGCCGAAGTTTTGCGACAGCGGCTGGCCGGACGGATAGCCGGGGCCGGCGTGCTGCGCCGCCATGCCGGGCTGGCCCGGCTGGCCGGCCTGCTGCGGATAGCCGGCGGCAGCCCGGCCCGAGGCGGCGGGGTCCAGGACAAAGTGAACGCTGACGTTGGCTTCCCAGTATTCGCAGGCGAGCGCGGTGATGCGGCCGGAAAACTGGCTCTTTACCCAATCGAGCTTGAAGCGGTTGGGCGCGGCGATGCGCAGCGCGTGCGCTTCCTCGTCGAAGGCGACAGGCGCCAACGGCTTGATCCAGGTCTTGAACTGTTGCGGCGTCAGTTCGCGCTCGAGTTGCGCGGCTGCTGCCTGCCAGAAATCTTGCATTGTTTTGTTGTTCGGTGTTCGCCACGGTGCATGGACAGTCCGGCCGAATGGACGACAGGCAAGGATCGGTGATGCATCCCTGCCGTTAGTCCATGCAACCTGAAAGCGATCGCCAAGCGATCCGCAATTGACCCCGCAGCCCGGGCCCCCATGGTGATCGACGCGACAAGCGGGAGCCGCTGACGAGCGAGGCGATGAAATCGCCGCTTGCCCGTTGCGCGTCCGTTGTCCGGCATGCCAGGGGTGTTGCCCGGGTTGCGCTTGCGCCACGCAGCCCGTGTGGTGTTTGGACCCGGATTGTACCCCCCGCCCTAAGTTATCCACAAAGGATAAGTCTGTGGATAAGTTGTGAAAAAGCAGTGGATTGTTGTGCACAACCCTAGTTCTGGCGCGGGTTTCCGGGTAGCCAAAACACGGGAAAACCTAGTCGAAACAGTGACTTCGCTCACCTTGGCCAACCCCGGGTGGCACCCCTGAAGAAAAAAAACTTACCCACTGGCGATTGTGGACAATGAAATACAACGGCCTGTTGCGTGTTTTTAAGGCAGGGGTGCTTCACAAGGCGCTAATCCATCTGCAGTCTTGACACGTCGCGCGAAACTCAGTTAAATGGCGGGTTCTGCGATGCCGCAGGGGATCACGTATGCGCATCGCCGGGTCTGACCTGTTCCGTGCAAGACTGGTGCGAATCCTTGGTTTTTGACTAAGCTGAGACGCGCCGGAAACAGCTGGATTGGCCGGAACAGGCAGCGGGCCGGGCAGGCTGATGGGGTTGGAACGGATGCGTTGGTTTTACGGTTTTACGCTTCTGCTCCGGCAAGATTCCCTCCCACAACTGCTTCGCGCGGCGTCGATGTCCGATTCGTCGGTGCCATCGATTCGCGAGATACACGGCCGGCAGCAAGATCACCACAGCAGTCGGCAACACCGCAAACCGCGGCAGCCCCATGCGAACCATACGCGGCGGCGCCCGGCTTAACGCCGGAAGCCGGGCGAGCCCAGATCAACCAGAGAGTGCAACATGAAACGTACATACCAACCTTCCGTTACCCGCCGCAAGCGTACCCATGGTTTCCGCGTGCGCATGAAGACCCGCGGCGGCCGTTCCGTCATCAACGCGCGTCGCGCCAAGGGCCGCAAGCGCCTGGCAGTCTAAGGGCCTGGCGACCGGCCACGGCGGTGCAGCAGCTTGCGCCGCCTTGGCCACTCGCCTCGCCTTTTGGACGGCCGGTAGCCAGCAGCCAAGCACAGCTTTTCCGCTCGCTTTGCCTAGCGTGACTACCTTTGCCTACCCTAAAGCCGCGAGGCTCACAAAAACGGATGAGTTTTCATCCGTTTTTGCATTGCGTCCGCGCCGACGCAGCCAGCATTTCGTGCTGTATGTGGGCGAGAACGGCCTGCCGCAAGCCCGCCTGGGCGTGGTGGTTGGCAAGAAGTTCGCGGCGCGTGCCGCCGAGCGCAACCTGGTCAAGCGCATGGTGCGGGAACTGTTCCGCCAACGGCAGGACAAACTCGCGGGCCGCGATGTGCTGCTGCGCCTGCAAGCCAAGTTTCCGCGCGCGGAGTTTGCCAGCCGCACCGCGATACGCCGGGTGTGCCTGGCCGAGCTGACCGGCTTGTTCGAGGTAGCGGTAAAGCCGCTTGCCCCGCGCCCTGCTGCCCCTTCCGGGGTGTCGCCGCCGAAGTCCGCCGAGGCTGCGCCCACGGAAGTCCCGCCCTCGGGCGCTCCTGCCTGACACCGGCCCGCTGCCATGAAGCGAATCCTGCTTGCCCTGCTGCGCATCTACAAGATCGCCCTGAGCCCGTTTTTTGGCTCGCAGTGCCGCTTCCTGCCCACCTGTTCCGATTACGCCCGCGAAGCGATCCTGTGCCATGGCGCAGGGCGCGGCAGCTGGCTGGCCGCTTGCCGGCTATGCCGTTGCCATCCGTTCACGGATGGCGGGTATGATCCGGTGCCACCGGCATCGGCAACCAAGCAAGACCGGGCTCGCCCCGCGACTGGCCATCCAGTCACGATCCGGCTACCCCGCCCCTGATTTCCCCCGACCACAGCGAGACATGGATATCAAACGCACCATACTCTGGGTCATCTTCTCGATGGCCCTCGTGCTGCTCTACGACAACTGGCAGCGCGCCAACGGTCACCAGTCGATGTTCTTCCCGAGCGCGACGCAGCAGGCTCCGGCAACCGCAGGCGGCGCTTCGGCCCCGCAAAGCGATGTGCCCAAGGCCAATGCAACTGCCGGCGCCGCCGCAGGCGCTCCGGCGTCCGTCCCGGTAGCCGCGGCCCAGCCCAGCGGCGAGAAGATCGTGGTCAGCACCGACGTGATGCGTGCCCAGATCGATACCGCCGGCGGCATCCTGACGCGCTTGGAACTGCTCAACCAGAAAGATCACGACGGCAAGCCGGTCGTGCTGTTCGAGCGTGACCAGACCCGCACCTATATGGCCCGCTCCGGCCTGATCGGTGGCGACCTGCCCAACCACACCACGGTGTTTACCGCTTCGGCGGGCCCGCGCGACCTGGCTGGCTCGGACAAGGTCTCGGTAACGCTGACGGCGGAGAAGGACGGGGTCAAGCTGGACAAGACCTATACCTTCCACAAGGGCAGCTACGTTGTCGACACGAAATTTGCCGTGACCAACGACAGCGGCAAGCCGATCTCGCCGACGCTGTACATGGAACTGACGCGCGACGGCAGCAAGGTCGAGCAGTCGCAGTTCTATAGCACCTTCACCGGCCCGGCCATCTACACCGACGCCGACAAGTACCACAAGATCACCTTCGACGACATCGGCAAGGGCAAGGCTTCGGTCCCCGCGGCCGGTACCAGCGGCTGGGTGGCGATGGTGCAGCATTACTTTGCCTCGGCGTGGATTCCGCAATCGGGCAAGGAGCACAGCTTCTACGTCGAGAAGATCGACAACAACCTGTTCCGCGTGGGCGTGCAGCAGCCGCTGGGCTCGATCGCCCCGGGTGCCACGGTGACCACCGATGCGCGCCTGTTCGCCGGCCCGCAGGAAGAGCGCATGCTCGAGAAGATCACCCCGGGCCTGGAACTGGTGAAGGACTATGGCTGGCTGACCATCCTGGCCAAGCCGATCTTCTGGCTGCTGGAAAAGATCCACGGCTTCCTGGGCAACTGGGGCTGGTCGATCATCGCGCTGACCGTGCTGATCAAGCTGGTGTTCTTCCCGCTGTCGGCGGCTAGCTACAAGTCCATGGGCAAGATGAAGGACCTGCAGCCCCGCATGACCGCGATGCGCGAGCGCCACAAGGGCGATCCGCAGAAGATGAACCAGGAGATGATGGCGCTGTACCGCACCGAGAAGGTCAACCCGCTGGGCGGCTGCCTGCCCATCGTGATCCAGATCCCGGTGTTCATTGCGCTGTACTGGGTGCTGCTGTCGTCGGTGGAAATGCGCGGCGCGCCTTGGCTGGGCTGGATCCATGACCTGTCGGTGCCGGATCCGTTCTACATCCTGCCGGTGCTGATGGCCGTGTCGATGTTCGTGCAGACCAAGCTGAACCCGACCCCGCCGGACCCCGTGCAGGCCAAGGTCATGATGATCATGCCGCTGGTGTTCTCGTTCATGTTCTTCTTCTTCCCGGCTGGCCTGGTGATGTACTGGGTCACCAACAACGTCTTGTCGATCGCGCAGCAATGGCAGATCAACCGGATGCTTGGCAAGAACAAGGCGAAGACCGCCGCGGTGGCCAAGGGCTGAAGTTGAAGTTGCAGTGAATCGTGCCGGCGGGTGGCAAACCCGCTGGCGACAAAAAAGCCCGGTGCGATGCACCGGGCTTTTTTTTGCTTCCGGCGGCGCCTGAACGAAGCCGACGATGCGCCAAAGCCGCTTGGAATGACGACGGCAGTTAATCCCTCTCCCCTCAGGGGGAGAGGGGTGGCTTAGCTAGGAGCCGCGTGAAGTGCAGCACGATGTGGCTGGCGCAGGCGCCCCCGTATCACTCAGGCGCGTGGCACACCGCTTCGATATTGTGGCCGTCCGGGTCCAGCACAAAGGCGCCGTAATAATTCGGGTGATAGTGCGGGCGCAAACCCGGCGCGCCGTTGTCCCGGCCGCCGGCCGCCAGCGCGGCCTTGTAGTAGGCATCCACCTGCGAGCGCGAGTCCGCGCGAAAGGCGATATGCAGCGGTGGCTGGTTGGGCGTGCCGCTGCTGATCCAGAACTCGGGCTTCTCGGGCGGGCCGAAGCCCGCCACGTCGGCGTAGCCGGTCACGCTGGCGGGCAACTCCATGTTCTTGATGAAGCCGAGCGCGGCCAGCGCGGCGGTGTAAAAGGCCCGGCTCTTCGCGAAATCGCTGACGACAACGCCTGTGTGATCGATCATCTTGTTGTTTCTCCTTGGGTGTTTTTTGTCGTCCGGCGTTGGCGCAGGGTTGGCCCGGTATTGGCACAGTGTTGGCTCAGGCCAGGTCGAGCACGCTCATGGTGGCGTTGAAGCGGCTGACGAGCACCGCCTCGCCGTGCACGCTGGCGAAGACATCGGCCTCGACCACGATGATGGTGCGGCCGGATTTCAATACGTCGGCGCGGCAGGTCAGGCGATCGCTGCGGGCGGCGCGCAGCAGGTTGATCTTGAATTCGGCGGTGACCACATGGCGCCCGGCGTCGAGCATGGTGCTGGCGGCCGCGCCGGCGGTGTGGTCGGCCATGGTGGCTTGCACGCCGGCATGCACGATGCCGCCATGCTGCAGGTGGCGGGGCGTGACCAGCAGTTCGCTCTCGCACCAGCCCGGCCCGCAATCCACCAGCCGGATGCCTACGTCTGCGACAAAGGCAGCCTGGCGAAAGCCGGCCTCGATGGTGTCGCGCAGCAAAAGCCGTTCTTGTTCGGTGGACATGGCGCTGCTCCTCGCACGGGTGGTGATCGGGTACGGCCTTGTGATGGCTGTTGTGATGGCTGGCCGGCTGGCGTTGCCAGCAGGCATTGCAACCCGAAGCGCGCGGGCTGTCAATGGAGTGCGGCGCAACCGGCACAATCGCCTACACTGATTAGACGTGCCCTGAAACATGCCCTGAACCGCGCCCGGAAACATGCCCTGAAGCTGGCCTGCGCAAGATCAGGCTGTTCCGGTAGCTATGCCCACGCCGATACGTTATGCGCGCCGCCAACCTTCCCATGCAGCTGCACCCCCGCATGCGCGCCATCGATGCCTTCATCGCGCTTGGCGATGCGGGCCTGGTGGCGGTTGCCGATCAGCTGGATGCCCTGCACCGGCGCGACCATCCCGACGATGTGCATGCGTTGCGTGTAGCGGTGCGGCGTCTGCGCGCCGTGTGCTGGGCATTTGCCCCGGCCTTGCCCAAGGCCATCCGCGCGCGCTGGGATGATTGCCTGCGCAAGCTGGCGCAGGCCGCCAGCGACGTGCGCGACTGGGACGTGTTCGTCAGCACGACCTTGCGCCCGGCGCTGGACTTGCAGCCTGAGGATCCGGTGCTGCTGGCGGTGCTTGACACCGCAATTACGCGCCGCCACTACGCACGCGCCACCATGCTGGCGCAGCTCACCGAACACCAGCACTGGCCGCTGCCCGTGCTGCACCGCGACCTCATGCACCTGGGCGATGGCGGCGCGCAGCGCGCGGGCGCCGCCGCGCAGGACCGGCTGGCAGACTTCGCGCGCCGGCGGGTGCGCCGCGCAAGCAAGCGCGTGAAGTCGCTGGCGCGCGCCGCGCGCTCGAAAGACCTGGCGCGCGTGCATCGCTTTCGCATTGGCAGCAAGCGGCTGCGCTATGTGATCGAGGCCCTGGAGCCGGTACTGGCCAAGCGCTATGCCAAGCGCCTGCACCGCAAGCTGGTGAAGCGCCAAGGCAGCCTGGGCGACCTGATCGACGGCGCGGTGGCACGCCGCCTGATGATGGAGTGCCTGAACATGCCCGCGATGGATGCGGCAGATACAGCAGATGTAGCTGATGCAGCGCATGCGCCGGATGTGTCGGATGCGCCGGATGCCACGGTTGCGCCGGATCGATCTGCGACAATATCGGCATGACTGCCACGACCGCCATGACCGCAACCCACTCCCTCCAGCCTCGCTCCGCTCGCACCACGCCCATCGCCGCCATTGCTACCGCGCCCGGGCGCGGCGGCATCGGCGTGGTACGCGTGTCCGGCCCCGACGTGAGCACGATTGCGCAGGCCGTGTGTGGCCAGGCGCTGAAAGCCCGCCACGCCACCTACCTGCCGTTCCTGGATGCACACGGCAAGGCGATCGACCACGGCCTGGCGTTGTACTTCCCCGCGCCGCACTCTTACACCGGCGAGGAAGTGCTGGAGCTGCAGGGCCACGGCGGCCCGGTGGTGATGCAGATGCTGCTGGCGCGCTGCCTGGATGCCGGCCGCGAGATGGGCCTGCGCCTGGCCGAGCCCGGCGAGTTCACGCGCCGCGCCTTTCTGAATGACAAGCTCGACCTGGCCCAGGCGGAAGCCGTGGCCGACCTGATCGAGGCCAGCACCGAAGCCGCCGCGCGCTCGGCCGCGCGCTCCATGGAGGGCGTGTTCTCCGACGCCATCCGCGCGCTGGTGGAGCAGGTGATCCACCTGCGCATGCTGGTGGAAGCCACGCTGGATTTCCCCGAGGAAGAGATCGACTTTCTGGAAGCGTCCAACGCGCGCGGCCAGCTGGCCAATATCCGTGATGCGCTGGCCGGCGTGCTGGCGCAGGCCAAGCAGGGCTCGCTGCTGCGCGAGGGCTTGTCGGTGGTGCTGGCGGGCCAGCCCAATGTGGGTAAGTCGTCGCTGCTCAACGCGCTGGCCGGCGCGGAGCTCGCCATCGTCACGCCGATTCCCGGCACCACGCGCGACCGCGTGCGCGAGACCATCCAGATCGAAGGCATCCCGCTGCATATCATCGACACCGCCGGCCTGCGCGAAGACGCCACCGACGAAGTCGAGCGCATCGGCATCGAGCGCACCTGGGAAGCCGTGGGCCGCGCCGACCTGGTGCTGCACCTGGTGGACGCGGCCGACTACGTGGAACACGGCTTGTCGGAGATCGACGACGCCATCGACGACCGCCTCTCCGGCCACCTGCCGCCGGGCTCGCCGATCCTGCGCGTGGTCAACAAGATCGACCTGGCGCCCAAGGTTGGCGAGCGCCACTTCGGCGCGGATCGCCCGCACGTGGTAGCCGCCATCGGCCCGAACCCGGCCGAGGTATGGATCTCCGCGCGCACCGGCGCCGGCATCGACCTGCTGCGCAGCCAGTTGCTGCGGCTGGTGGGCTGGCAATCCGGCAACGAAGGCACCTTCCTCGCACGCGAGCGGCACCTCACCGCGCTGCGCAACGCGCAATCGCACCTGGACCTGGCCGAAGAGCGCGCGGCGCAAGAGGCGCAGGCGCTGGACCTGTTCGCCGAAGAACTGCGCCTGGCGCAGGACCATCTCAACAGCATCACCGGCGAGTTCAGCAGCGATGATCTGCTGGGGACGATTTTTACGCGGTTTTGTATTGGCAAGTAGCCGCATGGCAAGGGTTGCCAAGCGACGCCAATGATGGGCCGCCAAACCCTTGTGCGGCAAGGTGCCGGGCTCATGACCCGGGCAGATCTTTGCGCACATGAAGCTGAACGCTATGCGGTTTCCGCGACAACCTTCCGCGGCTTGAGGGGGCGCCATCAACACCTGCGTATCGGGATGTAGGCGCGAATAAACAACCGGCCCTGCCCGCGAGCCGTTGGCGGACCCTCGGCATCATGGATTCCCGGCGGGTACTTCCGCGCCTGCCGGGGCGGCACGAAGTCATCGGGAATGGATGTGATACCGTCGAACAGGGACGTCTGCAGCTTCACCGTGTACTCTGCCCGCCGCAGTCGCCGGCGAAGGGTACGGGCTGCAATCGCAAAGTGGTCTGCGATGGCAGCTCGGTCGTCCCCCATGTTCGCGAAGACCCGGAGGTAGGCAACGGCCTCGGCAAAGCGGCCCAGTACTTTCTGCTCCTGCGAGTGCTCCTCCTCTCGCGCGGCCAGAGCGAAGGACGGGTCCGAGTCTTCTGGCGCCGCCAGAGCGGTGGCAATAGGGTTCTCTCGCATCCCGCCGTCGTCGTCCTCGCGCTGCTCGTCCAGGCGCACCGCAAAGCGAAATCGCTTGTCGGCGAACTTCACGAAGCGGTTGTAGAGCCTCCCCAGGATCTGCTGATGAAATCCTGTGTCCCCCGCGTCCGGAGGTGGGTCGCGATCCCTGCTCAGTTCATTCGCCACCAGCCAGGCCTCGGCCTGCAAGTCCTCAACCGTCGTTTCGCCGCGGGAACGGCTCGCTATTCTGCGCAGGTCGGCGATGATCGAGGGAATGAGTCTGGCGAAGAAGGTGCTGGCGGAGCGGACTGACATGGATGGCGGGCAGCAAGGACAGCCGGCAAGAAAGAAGAAGAGGGGATGCCAAAGCGAGGGGACTTAGCGGCGTACCTGGATAGTCAACTGGTAACTGGTCGAGCGCTCCGGCAGTCTGCCGAGTGGGCGTAGCCCGGCCAGGCTATGCATCGTGAGATACCGCGACTACGCTAGCGGATAGCCTGAGCACCGCAAGGATGGATAACCATCAAACGCTTCAATCTATCTCTCCAAGATCGCCTGATCATGACCTCGAGAGTATTCTCTCTATCCAATCCTTGGCTTCCATCCCAAGGAAATACAAAGCAAGGCCGATTATGATAGCGGGAAGATACCCGGCTATCATCCCCACACAAACCTCGAACAGGAAATAAATCAGGGATCCAATGACGGTCTTTAGTTTTTCCAAGGGAATCTCCCAAAGAGTCGGCGAGACTAAACAGTAGTCGCACTGACACTTTGCTAACCTTACCTCCGGTTAATATGGTGAGACACGACGCTGACGAAATGGTATGCCGGCATATACGGCATACTCGCAACCAATGTGGGGATTAACCTTCCTCCAGCATCATTCCACCCCATACAGCGGCGGGGAACACCGCACTATCGGTTTCCTTCATTTACTTGGCAGATAAGGCTGGCATAGCTGATCTGCCTCAGATCGATCAGTTCTTGATAAATCTGAGGAATATGGAGAAGAGGGTCGTAAGAATAAGTGCGCAGAATAACATGGAAATGGCCTGCGCCATCAAGACTCCGCAGAGTGAATAAATGCGGGTCACATTTTCCATGGTCGTACTTAGAGCCTCCACGGCAATCAAGATCGAGTACAACCAAACCACAAGCATGACGACAGGCGAATCAATAAACAAAAATAGTACACCTGAAATAATTCCAGAAAACAGAGTGGCGGCTGCCAGAAGATTAAACAGGTCCCCTTTGCCATCCCATCGAGCACCGCGCCGAACCCACCAATTGAGAATTGCGTAGATAAGAATAAAAGCGGCCCACGATGCAACGATGCCTGCGGCAATAGCTACTGGAAGAGGGAGGTTTTCTGCGTCGGCCGTCCCGTTCTCTGCGAGCGACAATCCAGTTAAAAATCCGACAAAGGTGACAGCAAGCACTGATTTCCACCGGGGGAAACTAAAACACTGGATTGGCAGTTTACGAAGCAGAACCAAGCCGAAAGAATGGCGGATCATTTTGAAACCTCCGATAGTTGAAAACCAAGGAACCGGCAGCAATGGCTTGAAATATGCACAGGCCATTGAACCTGGTTTCGCTTCCGTCCCGGCCCGAAGCGTTGCTCCTGAATGTGAGATTCGTGGCGTCTTCCTTCGCAAAGACCATATCCAACACCGAGCAATAAATCTGCGTGTTAGGCCTGCTGAGGTAAGCGCTTATCGTTGGATAACCTAACGCTCAGATCATAAATGCGAATCGCACTCATTGTCATTGCGAAATTTCCCATTTTTTGCATGGAACCTGCTGAACAACGGCGCCGCCCCGCTGACGCTGACCGCGAATGGCGCCTTTACCTTCGCCACCCCCGTTGCGCTCAACAGCGCCTATGCGGTCACGATCGGTACGCAGCGGCTTGGGCAAACCTGCTCGGTGAGCAATGGCAGCGGCGTCGCCACAGCAGCGGTGACGAACGTGACGATTTCCTGCGGCGCAGCGCAAGCGCGGGTGTCCACCCTGGCGGGCTCCACAAAGGCGGGGTCCGCCGACGGCACCGGGACCGCCGCTTCGTTCGAGAACCCGTTTGGCGTGGCGCTCGATGCAAGCGGCTACCTGTACGTGGCCGATAGCGGAAATTCTGAAATCCGCATGATCACCCCGGCAGGCGTCGTTACCCCGGCGCGGGGGGAATGTCAGCGCGCGCAAGCGGGCGTGCCTGTGCGGTGCGCGTCAGCCCTGCTTCACCGGCAGGCAGATCCGCGTCTGCAACTGCGCGGGCGGCGTGGTGCGAGGATCGTTCACGTACTGCTCGAACATGGGAAAGTCCGCCGGCACGACCCCGCTGTTCGGCAGCCATTCCGAGAACATCCAGTTGTACGCCTTGCCCATCTCGTTGTAGGGACCTGTGTAAGTCAGTATCGCGCAGCGGCCCGCCGGGATTTCGAATCGCTCCAGTTCCTCGCCCAAGTCGGCATCCGGCGCAACCGGCATGCCGGCCAGCGAACGCAATTGCGCTGCCGGCACCTGCTCGGGATCGCTGAAGTACACGCCAAAGCCGGTGGCGTCGGGGCTGGCAAGGCCCCGGCTGGCCGCCAGCATGAAGACGCGGGTGAACACCGGGCCGATTTCCTGATAGCTGCCAAGATGGGGCAGCGTGGCCAGCACGGTGCCGGGAAAGGTCTCGATCGTGATGGGATACATGCCTAGCTCCTGAGGGTTGAAGGGACCGGAGCGGGCTGCGCGATACCGCCCCGGCGGGATGCCGAAGGCCGCGCCAAATGCCCGGTTGAACGCCGCGTCCGACTCGTAGCCGGCGCGCAGCGCCACATCACGCAATGAAGCTTCGGTACCCGCCAGCGCGATCGCCGCACGGTGCATGCGCAGGCGTTGTACCGTGGCGTTCACCGTTTCTCCCATCATGGCGCGATAGACGCGATGGAAGTGATACGGCGACAGGCAGGCCAGGTCGGCCAGCTGGTACAACTCCGGGTCCGCGTCGGGGTGGCTTGCCAGCCAGCGCAGGACGGGTTCCATGCGTTGGGCGTACTGGATTCGGGTCTCGGGTTTCATGTGGTCTCCATGGCGTGCAATCTACCGGCAGCCGGTTTGCAGATTTTGCGGTTTTTTTGTGGCTTGGCTAGCGCAAAGTGCAGGCAAGCGCATGCGGGTCGGTTCCGGCAAGCTGCGGTGCACAAACCGGTCAGCCCTCGCCCCTATGAGTCCGCACACCCTCCTATACTGAAATCCCACCCCCATCTCGCCCGGCGCTGGTCCACGCGGCTGCCAGCGCGCGAGCCCATAGCAGAAGTGCCGCGCGGCAAGCCAACCAGGCAAGGCAAGCACAGGAAGCAGGGGCCTGAATCCCGCAGCGGCATCGACGCCAGGCGTGTAGCGTGCGGCGCGGATGTACGCGGGGGTTCACACCAGAATTCGCACGAGAATTCACACAGGCTCCTGTCCATGCAAGACCGGCAAGGAGATCATCATGACCAACGCGCAAGGACAAATCGTCGGCACCCTGAACCACCTGATCGAGGTCGGCAAGGATGGCGAGCTCAGCTGCACGACCGGCGCCCGCGAGGTGCATAACCCCGAGATACGCGCGATCCTCACGGGCACGGCGGAATCGTGCCGCGCCTCGGTGATGGAGTTGCAGGCACTGGTGACATCGCTGGGCGCGGAGCCCCGGGATCGCGGCAGCATGGGTGGCACGCTGCATCGCGGCTGGATGGAGGTGCTGCACGTGATCGCGCCGCACAACGACGATGCGGTGCTGCAGCTGTGCGAGCGCGATGAGGAAACGGCAAAGCGCGAGTACCAGTCGGCACTGACGAAGGACATGCCGCCCGAGATCCGCGCGGTGGTGCAGCGCCAGTACGAGGGCATACAGTGGCACCACGATCGCATCCACGCCATGCGCGGGATGCAGATTCATTGAGGCTGCGATGCGCTGATCGTCGGCAATCCCCTGCAATAAGTGGCAAAGACCGTAGCAAAGACCGCAGCAAAGACCGGCTGCCTGCCTGACGCCTGACGTACTACCAGACGAAGGGGACCAGCCGGTATCGCACCCGGGCCGCATAGGCCGCGTAGCCCTTGAGGCCGCGCTGCAGCTCGCGGTCTTCCATTGCCGTGCGAAGCACGATGCCGCCAATGAGCAGCAGCGATGCGGCCACGCCGTACCAGGAGCCGAGCATCAGCGCATTGGCCGGCAGGAACACCAGCATGGTGGCGTAGAGCGGGTGGCGAACCACGGCGTAGGGGCCGCTCGACACCACCTGGTGCCCGCGCTCGGCCTGGATCCTGACCACGGCCGCGAGGAAGGTGTTTTCGTGAAACACGCGGTCGATCAGGAGAAATGACAGCACCACCAGCACCGCGCCCAGGCACTGCAGCCACAACGGCATCGCGGACCAGTGAAAGCGCACCGCATCCAGGCCCATCAGCACCATCCAGGCGATCCACGCCACGAGCACGAACGGCAGCAGGATCTTGTCCCAGAACGGCTGGCCGCGTTGCAGCGGCATCTTCATGCGCTCGGCAAGCAGTGCGGGGTCATGCCGCGCCAGGCGTTGCGTGAGCCAATAGCCGCCGCCAAAAAACAGGATGAGATAGGCCCAGGCGGCGGGCCAGGCCAGCGTGCCCGCCGCGCCGAACAGCAGGGCCGCAAAGAGCAGGCCCTCCGCCGCCAGCGTCATTCCGACCTTGAATCCCATGGCGCCTGCCTCCTTGCCGCCGAACCGGTAGCCGCGCATTTGTCATGCTTGCACGTTAGCACGCACTTGGTATGCCGGCGCACAGAGCGCGCCCGCGGGGCAAGCTAGATTTCATCCCGCATGCCCACCGGTTGCGCGCGCCGCGCGCGGCCACCGCGACGCCGCAGAGCGTCATGGCGCGGCGGCAAGCGAGGGAGCATGGCAGAGTACCGCGCCTCCCCCGACACCTTGAGGGGGTGAGACAGATGAGCCGTCGCGTTCTAGAGCTGACCGGGCTTCGCAGCGTCGCGGTCATGCTGGTGGTCATCAGCCATGCGGAGCATATGACCAAGGGGGGGTACACGGGATTGCTTGCGCCGCTGCGGTATTTCGCGAACGGCGGCGTCGGCGTGTTTATCTCGTTCGTGCTGAGCGGCTTCCTGATTACGGAGCTGCTGCAGGCCGAGTGGCGGGCCTGCGGATCCATCAAGCTGATGCGTTTCTACGGCCGCCGCGCGCTGCGCATCTGGCCGGCTTTTTATGTCTACCTGATCGCGATGGGCCTGTTTGGCATTGTCGGGCTGATCGATGTGGATGCGCGGCAGCTCCTGTTTGCGGCGGCGCACCTCTGGAATTACTCCGAGATGCTCGGGCTGGGCAACGTCAACATGGCGCATCCCGCCGGCGCGTGGCTGCTCGGCCATTTCTGGACGCTGGCGCTGGACGAGCAGTTCTACTGGCTATGGCCGCCAGTGCTGTTACTGCTGCTGCGCGGCAAGGATCCGCGCTGGCTGGTGCTGGTGATCATGCTGATGCCGCTGGTGCGGGTGCTCTGCTATTTCACGACGCCTTCGTTGCGCGGGCAACTGGGGTTGATGCTGCACACGGGCGTGGACCCGGTGCTGATGGGATGCTATATCGCGCTGGACCGCGAGCGGCTGAAGGCGCAACTGAACGCACGCTTCGCCGGCGCGTTCGCGCTGCCGGCGCTGATCCTGGTACTGCTGCTTGGCCTGCCGCTCATCGGCACCCTGGCCGGCGGCATCTGGACGGCGACCTATGGCCCGGTGGCGCTGGCGGCGGCGGTCGGCCTGCTGATCCTAGCCGTGGTGGAGCGGCCGGAGTTGTGGATATCGCGCCTGCTCAGGAGCAAGGCCTTTGTGTTCGTGGGCACGATCTCGTTCAGCTTGTACGTCTGGCAGCAGCTGTTTACCAGCACGGCATCGCCGCTGGCGATGCGCTTTCCCTTTTGCATCCTGGAGGCACTGGCAGCCGCGGCGCTGAGCTACTTGCTGGTTGAAGCGCCTTTCCTGCGGCTCAGGAGCTGGCTTGGCAAGCGAGCGCGGGCAACAGCCCTGGAGACGGTGAGCGAGGAGGGCGGCGCGCCTGCGCGCAGCGTCGAGGCCGAACCGCTCCAGGACTTGCCGCAGCAGGCCTTGTAAGCGGGCATAAGCGGGCATAAGCGGGCATTGCGCCGCGCTGGCCTGTGGGTTGAGCCGTATTGAGCCGTGTTGGCCTGTGTTGGCTGCCACACCAACGCAGGCCAGGCCGCGCGGTACCTTTTGACATTGCACCACGGCAGCCCGGTGGGCCCGCCCGCGCCGGGCGTGGCCATCCCAGGCAGGGAGTGAACATGAACCGAGACGGTACACACGTTTGCGCGCTCGACGGTGTGCGGGGCCTGGCGGTCCTGATTGTCATGCTCTATCACTTTGCCCATGTGGGCCTGGTGTCGGACCTGCCGCTCGACCGCCTGTTCTACCAGTTGTCGATGACGGGGTGGATCGGCGTGGATATCTTCTTTGCGCTGTCGGGATTCCTGATCACGGGCATCCTGCTGCGCACCAAGGGCGCGCCCAACTACCTGCGCGCGTTCTACGGGCGCCGCGTGCTGCGCATCTTTCCGCTGTACTACTTCTACCTGGCCGTCCTGTTTCTGCTGCTGTTCCCGCTGATCTCGCACCGCATCGGCGCCATTGAGCAGGCCAAGCTGGAGGCGGTGCAGGCCAGCTGGCCGTGGTTCGTGCTGTATCTGTCCAACCTCAAGCAGGCGCTGACCGGCACGTTCTTCGGGGCGGGCGCGGGGCACTTGTGGTCGCTTGCCATCGAGGAGCAGTTCTACGCCGTGTGGCCCTTGCTGGTGCTGCTACTGCCGTTGGGCGCCATGCGCCGGCTCTGCCTGGTACTGCTGGCGGGAACGCTGGCGGTGCGCGTCGGCATGGTCTTGCAAGGCTATAGCGCGGACGCCATTTCGGTGTTCACGCCGGCCCGGCTGGATGGCCTGGTGGCTGGCGCGTTGCTGGCGATGGCGGTCCGGCGCGGATTGCACTTCAAGCCCTGGCTGGTGAAGGCGGCGCCGTTGGCGCTGCTGGTGCTGGCGGGCGGGCTGGCGGCCATGGGTTCCCGGCTGGAATCCAGCCCGCTGATCTATACCGTGGGCTTCTCGGTGGTTGCCGTGGTGGCGGTGGGCCTGGTCTACGCGGCCTGCGCAACGGACCGGCACGCCGTGTTCAGCAACCGGTACCTGGTGTTCCTGGGCAAGTACAGCTACGCGCTTTACGTGTTCCACCCGATCATCCGCGTGGCGGCGGTCAAGGCGTTCGGCGAGCCGCGCCTGCTGTTTGGCAGCCAGATCCCGTGGCAGCTGGGCTTTTCGGCGGCGTGCCTGTGCGCGTCCATCGCAGCGGCCTTGTTGAGCTGGCACCTGATCGAAAAACGCTTCCTGGGGCTCAAGGACACGCTGTTCCCCAACCGGGTTCCCACACCAGCGCCGCCCCCGCCATCGGCCGCCTTGCCGGCGCGGGACACATTTGGGGCCGACCCCGCCAGGCGCGGGCGGCCCATCATCTAGGCGCGCTGATCCGCGGCGGGCGGCGGCCTGGCAGTGCCGGGCCGCCGGCCCACCGATGAATCGCATGCGGGCACGGCCAACCGCTACAATGGGCCGTTTCAGCGAACGAGCCCCTGCCATGACCGATCATCCCCGCTTTACCCTCAATCGCTCGCTCGTCGTATTGGTGCCGCAGCAGCCTTTCTTCGAATGGATCATGGCCGTGGATATCGACCCGGTAGCCACGCTGACCCTTGAGCATGTACGCGAAGACCAGAGTGTGTTCCTGGTGCCGGACGATGTCTCGACCACCTCGGAAGCGCTGCAATGGGTAGAACAGCGCTGGCGCGGCTTGTTCGAATTCATGCTGGGGGAGTGGTTCGACGAGAGCCTGTGGCCGCAAACGCTGACGCTACAGCAGTTCCGTGACTGGTTCACCGTGCAGCACCACTCGATGGTGTTCGACATGGCGCCGGACACCCCGGTCGAACATGAAGACTGGGAAGACGAGGACGAAGACGATGACGAAACCGGGCTGCGGCACCTTCACTGATCGCGGCTTGCCGGTTGCGGCTTGATGCGGCGCAGCCCGGCAGCGCCGTAGCAAGCCAGCCTTACGTCACGCCACCGCCATGAAGTGCATGCGCATGCCCACCCGGATCCCCACGCGGCACCCAGCCCAAGCTGTGGACAAGTCTGTGGAGAAGACCGAACAACCCTGTGGGCAAAGCTGTGGGCAACTTTTTTGGCAAGCCCCGCCCGAGCGCCCGGCCTGGCACCGCCAGGCCTTGCCACAGGCGGGCTGGCAGCCGAGCCGAGTGCGCCGGCACGCAGCGCGCGCGCTTGATGCGCGCGGCCGGTGCCTGCCAGCGCAATGGCCTATTTCTATCGCAGGAAACCCCGGATGTTGAACCGTACCCAGCAAATCCTTATCGGCGTTGTCGCCCTTGCCGTCCTTGGCATGTTGTGGCTCACCGGCAACCATGAAGCGCAGCAGGAAGAGCCGGCCCCCGAGCCGGTCGCGGCAGCGTCCGCGGCGGTGCCGGAGCCCAACGCCGGCGCGCGCGGCGTGCCCAAGAACGGCACGCTGGACCCGATCAGCATCGACCCGAACCGCTCCACCGACATCCTGCCGCAATACCAGGCGGACACCCTTGTCGACGATTACCAGGAGAACGCTGGCGCGGCCAACGACCGCTACCTGGGCAAGTATTTCATCGTGGAGGGCGTGGCCAGCGGCGTGCGGCGCGAGGGAAATGACACGGTCTTCCTGGATATCCGCTCCAATAGCCCGACCCTGGTGGTGCGCGCCAAGCTCCTGCCGATCCAGATCTGCGGCCCCGCCGGGCGCACCTGCGAGGTCGAGGCACGCGGCACCATGGTCCGGCGCGGACAGAAGGTGGCCGTGGAATGCACTGGGGCGGGCCAGGTGGAGGGCTCGCCGATCCTCGAAGATTGCCTTGTGCGTGGCGGCGCCAACTGAGCGCGAGCACTGACTTACCCGGATTTACCCAGATCGATATCCAGCATGCAAACCCTGCTTTCCGTACTCGCCCTGACCATCCTGATCGTCACCGTGGTGGGCCTGGTCTCGCCACCGTTCATCAGCAACGCCTTCCTGAAGGGCCGCCCGGTGGGGCGCCTGCAGATCCTGCTGGTGGGGGTGTTCCTTGCCGCGATCTGCCTGATGGTGGTGGGCACGATGGCCAGCGGGGGGGCGGCAAAGGCCTGAGGCCGCCGACCGGGCCAAGACCGCGCGCCATGACGACGGCTGTCTCTCCCTCTCCCCTCAGGGGGAGAGGGCCGGGGAGAGGGGTGGCTTAGCCAGGAGCCACTTGAAGCGAAGCCCACTGTTTTTTCCAGCACGGCGGCATGTAGGACACATCCCACAGCAGGATCGGTGCGCTATCGATAGTGGCGCGTTCCGGCGTTGTCTATCTTTCCATCACGATACGAACAAACGTCAACGACGGGACAAGGCCCAAAGCGGCCCGAAGCTCCCCTGGAGCGAGGGCCGCGCTGAATATCATGATGGAAGATCTCTCCCGGGGCACGCTGCCTGCCCGCCAAGTCCAGCAAGCCCAGGCGCTCGCCAACATCCTCGCCATCACGCGCCGCGAGTGGCAGGTGTCCGGCCTCGGTCACCTCGCCGTGGATCATGGCCGCCCGGGCTGCCGCCGCGACCAGCTAGCGCAGCGCGCGGCGCGCGCCTTCGAGGCGCAGGTGATGGCGCTACGCTGCCGCCAGGCCATTGTGCTCTGAGGCAAAGCTCGGGGGAGCCGCAGAACCGGCGCAGAACCGGCACAGGACCGGTTTACCCGTTCTGTTCGAACGATTGCCGCCGCCGCAATGGCCTAAAGTTGCCTGGCGCGCTTGCCGACAACACGGTTCGGCACCCTTGCACCAGCGTTTCCAGGAACATCATGAAAAAAGCACTGCTAGCCGCCAGCCTTGGCTTGCTGGTCACCGGCTGCGCCACGTACCAGGCCGTCGTCCCGGTCGACCGCGGCGACCGTATCGCCTCCATGCAGCCCGCCGACGGCACGCTGTTTTGCGTGATCGCCAACCCGGGCAGCGGCGGCAATGCCTATGCGGAATTCATCCGCGACTCGGTGCAGCAGCGCGGCTTTGAGTTCAAGATGCTGTCGCCCGGATCGTCGGTGGCGTCGTGCCCCTATACCGCCACGGTCTACATGCAACGCCAGACCTACTGGCGCGATTTCCTGAGTACGGCGGAGATCATCGTCTATATCAACGGCGAGCGCGCCGGCAAGGCGAACTACGATGCCCTGCGCAGCGCCGGTGGCATCAACCTGAGCAACCTGGTCCCGCCCGAGATGAAGATCGACGAGCTGTTCGAGCAATTGCTGCCCGGCATGCGGCCAAAGCCGTCCACGGCAGGCACGCCAGGTGCGCCGGCCGCGCCGCAATCGCCAGCTACGCCAGCCTGAGCACCTCCGCCGCCTTGACGACGGCGTACCCAATACAGCGATAAGTGCGCATCTGCGCACTTACATCAGCCAGTCAGCCTACCAGCTGCCCCAGCCGCACCACGGTCACGCCCGGGCGCAGTTGCCGCAGCGACGGCATCACCAGCACGCAATCCGGATACGGCGTGACCACCGGCTCGCCGTCGCGCCAGCCGATCACGGTGCCGGCTTCGGCAAAGGTTTCCAGCCCGGTGTATGGGCCGGCGAAGCGGAAATCCATGCTGCTGGCGACCACGGGCTCGGTCACGCGTACCACCCGCTGCGGCGCCACGGGCAGGAGCCAGCCCGCAGGCACGTCGGCCGCATCGATCACGCCGGCATGGAGCAGGAAGCGCGCGGTGCTGTCCTGGGCCACGCCCACGGCAGCGGCTTCCCAGTGCTGGCCGCATTCGATCAACAGCGCGTTCCTGGCGCTGGCGGGGTCGCCAAAGCCTTCGTAGTCGCGCATGCGCCGTCCTTCCGGATGGCCCTCGTCCACGATCACGTTGGCGGGCGCGCCCACGGCGCGCGACAGGGCGATGCCCTTGTCGAGCGGGCCGGACACGATCAGCGGCAGGCTTTTCTCGTGCATGGAGTGCAGGTCGAGCAGCAGGTCCACGGTGTCGATGACCGGGCGCATGGCGCGCGCACGGCGCAGCTCGGACGAGTCACGGGTGGTGTCGTCCAGCACGGCGGCCGTCCACACGCGGTTGAAATCCTGGTCGACATAGCGCGATGCATCCGGGCGGGCGGCATCGAAGCTGTGGTACGCGTCGACGTTGGCAAAGGCCAGCGTCAGGCGGCCGCGGCGCGGGCGCAGGCCCAGGTCCAGCAGCGCCTTGACGGTGATGGCGCCGCACACCTCGTTGCCGTGGGTCAGCGCGTTGACCATCACGTGCGGGCCGGGCACGCCGCTGTCGAAGGTGTGGACGTAGGGCACGCCGGCGTTGCCGGCGGCGTAGGCGGAGATATCGGGGAATTCGACTTCAACCGGGTAAGCGTCGAAGCTGGGGGCAGTGGTCGTCATGTTTTTTGGTCGGCAAGCGTGCCAGTGATAGCGACTGAACAGCGAAAGTAGAGAAAGTAGCAAATGAAGCGGGGGAAGGCGGGCGGCAACCGCCCGCACCGCCGCTTGCGACAAGCAAATGGTACGCCTGCCGCCGTCCCCTTACTCGTGAATGCCGGCAGTCTGGACGATGCTCTTGTACTTCACCGTCTCGCGCTTGATAAAGCTGGCGAACTGGCCCGGGCCGCCCGGCGCCACTTCCACGCCGGCCTCGGCCAGCTTCTTCTTCACGTCGGGCATGGCCAGCACGGCTTGCATCTCGGTGTTCAGGCGATCGACCACGGCGCGCGGCGTATTGGCCGGCGCCATCAGGCCAAACCATACGCCCATGTCCACACCCTTGAGCGCGCTGCTTTCCGCCAGCGCGGGCACGTTGGGCGCCACCTGGGCGCGGCGCCCTTCGGTCACGCCGTAGGCCTTGACCCGGCCAGCCTGGATATGCGGCAGCGCCGACGACAGCACCATCACAGCGAGGTCGATCTGGCCGCCGAGCAGGTCGGTGGACATGGCGGACGCACCCTTATAGGGCACATGGGTGATGTTGACCTTGCCTTGCTGCTTGATCAGCTCGCCGGCCAGGTTCAGCGGGGTACCCACGCCGGACGAGGCATAGGCCAGCTTGCCCGGCTGCGCCTTGGCCAGCGCGATCAGCTCATCGGCGTTCTTGGCCGGCAGCGTGGACTTGCCCACCAGCACCATCGGCTGGGTGCCGACGAAGGTGATCGGCGCCAGGTCGCGCTCGCCGTCGTAGCGCACGGCGGGGTTGGTCAGGCGCGCGATCGAGACCTCGCTGCCCGAGCCCATCAGCAGCGTGTAGCCGTCGGCGTCGGCCTTGACCACCTTGGACGCACCGATAGTGCCGCCCGCGCCGCCCAGGTTCTCGATCACCACGCTCTGGCCCAGGCGCTTGCCCAGTTCCGGCGCGATGGTGCGCGCCACCAGGTCGACGCTGCCACCCGCGGTGTAGCCCACCACCAGGGAAATCGGCTTGGTCGGCCAGCCCGAGGCGCTAGCGCCGCCGGCAAGCAGGCAGAAGGATGCGGCAGCAGCCGCACGCAGCAGTTTGTTCATGGCAGGTCTCTCCGTTTCTAGATTTGCGCCGTATGCAGACAGGCAAGGTATGCAGGCATGCGGCGATCTTAGAGAGCATGCA
>NZ_LZZU01000073.1:0-44746 GCF_014170355.1 Cupriavidus sp. UME77 | reverse complement strand
CCCTCCACGCCCCGGGCCGTCCCCCTCCCCCGGCGGCTGCTCGACCGCCTGCGCGCCCGGGCCGGCGCGCAGGTGCGGGGCCTGACCCGCAGCAACTCCGGCCTCAGCCTCGACTACGACAACCCGCCCGGGGATCCCGGCCTGTTCGGGCCGGACGCGGTCTGCTGGCGCGTGCACGCGGATTTCCCCGCGATGCTGGCCGGCGGCGTCAGCGCCCTGCTGATGCAGACCATGCATCCGCTGGCGTTGGCCGGAGTGTGGGATCATTCCACCTTTCGCACCGATATGCAGGGCCGCCTGGGCCGCACCGCGCAGTTCATCGCCGGCACCACCTACGGCAACCGCGCCGATGCGCTGGCGCTGATTGACCGGGTCAGGCGCATCCACGCGGCGATCAAGGGCACGGCACCAGATGGCCGCCCCTACGCGGCCGACGATCCGGCGTTGCTGACCTGGGTGCATGTGGCCGAGGTGTCGAGCTTTCTCACCGCCTACCTGCGCTACGTCGGCCCGCTCTCGGTCACCGAGCAGGACCGCTACTACGCGGAGGTGGCACAGATCGCCGAGCGCCTGGGTGCCACCAGCGTGCCACGCAGCGCCGACGCCATCGCCGGCTACCTGGAGCGCATGCGCCCTCAACTGGTGGTGAGCGATCGCACCCGCGAAGTGGTGCGGCTGGTCATGGCCATGCCGGTGGCCAGCCCGCTGCTGGTGCCGGCGGTGCGGGTCATGGGCGACGCTGGCATTGCGCTATTGCCGCGCTGGGCGCAGCGCGAGCTCGGGCTGCATGGCAGCACCGCGATCCGCCGTCCGGTCTCGCTGGCCGGGATGCGCGTGCTGGCGCCCACGTTGCGCTGGGCATTGGGCAGCGGCCTGGCGGCGCGCGCGCGGCGGCGGGCGATGCAGCCCGCACCGGCAGCGCGGACGCAGTCGTCCTGACCCGCCACGCCGGGCGGGCGATTCACTAACAACAGGAAACAGGAAAAGAACACATGCAGACCGTTGCGGTTCTGGATTTTGAAACGACAGGACTGTCACCGCGTCAAGGCGACCGGGCCACGGAAATCGCAGTCATGCTGCTGCGCGACGGGGAAGTCGTCGACCAGTATCAAAGCCTGATGAACGCGGGCAGACGCATTCCCTCGGACGTCGTGCACCTTACCGGCATCACCAACGACATGATTGCGTCGGCACCCGCGGCGTCGAAGGTAATGCGGGAGGTGGCCCAGTTCGTCGGCAAGCATCCCGTGGTGGCCCACAACGCGGGGTTCGACCGCCGGTTCTGGCAAGCCGAGCTCTCGCTGCTGGGCATGCCGGCCGATCAGACCTTTGCCTGCACGATGCTCGTTTCGCGGCGCGTCTACCCGCATGCGCAAAACCACAGGTTGTCGACGCTGGTGGATATGCTGCGCCTGCCGAAGGCCGGGCGCGCCCACCGGGCCATGGCCGACGCGCAGATGACCTGCCACCTCTGGCACCGCCTGCAGCGCGATATCGCCGAGACTTACGGCATGCGCCGGGTGGATTACGACCTCATCACCCGCGTGCAGGCCACCAGCAGCGCCAAGGTGCCGGCCCTCCTGCGTTCGCTGGGCGAGAGCCAGGCTCGATGATGCGTGGGCCGGACGCCGGCAATGCACCAATGACGCACCCTGTGCCCAAGCTGTGGCTATGGCTGGGCACTGCGCTGAGCTGGATTGCCCTTCTGGGCATCCTGACGTGTCTTGGCCGGATCGACTTCCACGGGCTGCGGCCACTGGACGTGGGCGGCACCCTGTTTGGCGGTAGTTTCAATCAAATGATGTATGCCGGCGCCTGGATCGCGGCGATCGCGGGTTTGCTCCTGGCAACGGCGTTTCGTCTGGACGGGCACCGCGCAGCCTGGCGCATGGCCGGGATCGTGCAAACCGGCGCGGGCGCCTGGTGGCTGTTGCACTATCCCGCAACGCACGATGGCAACCTGTTGCTGTCGCCAGAGCGGGAAGAGATTGCCGCAGCGATGCTGGTCGGCGTAGCGCTGCTGATTGGCGGGGTATTCCTGCATGTCAGAGCGGCCCGCGCACGGCGCCGCCGTCCGATATCAAGCACAAGGATGGTGGTGCGGTCCGTGGTTGCCGGCTCATTGATCCTGATCTTTATCGTCATCCCCCTCGCCAAGGCGCTGCGCGCGCCGCTACCGCATTGCGCCTTCAGCAAAGCAGGCTCGCAACTCTCTGTTTGCCTGGACGCAGGTGACGCGCCCGTCATTATCGATTGATCTGAAGGCCGCATGGCCAGGCAGCCAGCGCCTGGCCTTGCATCACGCTGAAACCTGCCTAAACACGCTTAAACACGCTTAAACAGACTGACTATCGATATGGGTCCGAACAACAATGCATGACTTGAAGACTGGCGCATTCTGGCGGCGCGCCTGCCTTGCCCTGCTTGGCGCACTGCTGGTGGCCGATGCCATCGCCCTGATGCTGATGGGGCTGTTCAACTTCGGGGTCGTCCTCCCTCTGGCGATCGGCGCGGCCTTTCTTGCGCTGTCATGGCGCTGGGACAGGGTAGCGCGATGGCGCGCGGCCAGCCCACGGCGCCGATGGATCTGGGCGCTGGGCCGCACAGCGTTTGCCGTGTGGCTGGTGACGCTAGGGATGTTCTTCTATTTCATCAGCGCCAGCAACGCGAACTTCCCGGCCACGGGACCGACGGCAAACACCATCCTCATACTGGGCTCCGGCACGCCACATTGCGCCGCGTCGCCCACCCTGGCCGCACGGCTGGACAAAGGGCTGGCGCTGGCGCGGCAATGGCCGGCCGCGCGGGTCGTGGTGAGCGGCGGCCAGGATTTCGGGCTGCGGTGCAGTGAGGCGGACATCATGGCGGACTACCTGATCGCGCACGGGCTGGCAGCGGAGCGCCTGATCCGGGAGGACCAGAGCACCAGCACGGAGGAAAACCTGCTCTTCAGCCACCGGTTGCTTGCGCAACAGGGCGTGAGCGCCGCAGACCCGCTGGTGCTGGTGACCAGTGATTTTCATCTGGTGCGCGCAAAGCGAATCGCGCATAAGGCTGGGTTCCAGGCAGTGACTGGCGCAGGAGCGCCAACGCCGCTCTACTTGCGCTACAACGCCTGGCTGCGCGAGTATTTTGCGTTTATCAGTGGTTGGGTATTGCGTGAATTCTGAGCGGAAAGAGGCAAGGAAAACGATGGAAGACCGAGATGACGAATTGCGTGAGTGATCGGTGCTCAGCAGTAAGCTGCCGGCTTCGGTTTCCGGCCGAGGGGGCAGCGATTGCCTCGATCTCCAGATACTCAACCGCCAGTTGCCCGCCAAGCTGCTAAATGCCAATAGCTTCCCCAAGGCACGGTGGTGCCGCCCCTCTTGTTTAGTTGGGATCCGCGATCAGAGAGGTCCGCCTTCGGCGTGACCTTTCCCAGGAAGAGCTTGCCCATCGGGCCGGCATCGACCGCTCCTATATGAGCTCGGTGGAGCGGGGAGGGCAAAACCTGGGGATGATGCATCTTTTGAGAATTGCGACTGCGCTTGAGGTTACGGTCGCGGAGTTGATGGCTGTTGCCAAACTCTAAGCGTCAACACTAGCCGACTCGGGAGGTCCAACTCCACGAACAAGCCGGGCACCGGCCCGCGCTTGTACTCTGACCGGCGGCGAACAACGGCAAACCCGGCTCGATGCCCTGGGGCCTCAGCATCGCCCTCTCCCCCACTCCCCTTCCCCCTGAGGCCGCAATGCGGCCTCTTGTTTCGTTCTCCCCGCGTAAACCCTCGGATTGACATCCACTCCCCGTCTTTATATTCTTTTATGAACACTACGTTCATATTTGAACATTCACACCGGCAAGCGCAACCGCTGAGCAGCGAGGCGCACACCCGGGCCCACACCAAGGCGACCCCAGAGGAACAAGCACCATGGCTTCACAAAAGATTGGCATCAACGGCGCCGGCATCGGCGGACTCGCCGCGGCGATTGCGCTGCGCAAGCTCGGGAAGGACGTGGTGGTGTTCGAGCAGGCCTCGCGCTTCGCGCGGGTCGGCGCGGACATCAATCTCACGCCCAATGCCGTACGCGCGCTGGATGGCCTGGGCGTGGGCGAGGCATTGCGCGAGACCGCCGCTCGGCCTAGCCACCGCATCAGCCGGGTATGGAACACTGGCGAGGAGACCTCGCGGCTGGCCATGTCCGACGAGGCGGAGATCCGCTACGGCGCGCCGCAGCTCACCATGCACCGCGGCGACCTGATGAGCGCGCTGGAAGCCGCCCTGCCGGCGGCTTGCGTCAAGCTGGGCAAGAAGGCGACGCGGATCGAGCGGCATGCGGCGGGCGCCACGCTGCATTTCGCCGATGGCACGCAGGAAGATGTGGATGTGCTGATCGGTGCCGACGGCATCCACTCGGCCGTGCGCACCGCGCTGTTCGGGCCCGAGCATCCGGTCTTCACCGGCGTGGTGGCTTACCGCGCCGTGGTGCCCGCCGAGCGCCTTGCCGGCGTGCCGAACCTGCAGGCCTTCACCAAGTGGTGGGGCCCGGAGGCGACCTCGCAGATCGTCACCTTCCCCCTCAACCGTGGCCGCGAGATCTTTATCTTCGCCACGGTGGCGCAGGAAGCCTGGCGCAACGAGTCCTGGACCACGCCGGGCCGTGTGGAAGACGTGCGCGCAGCCTACGCTGGCTTCCATGCCGAAGCACGCGCGCTGCTTGATGCCTGTGACGACGTGCTGATCTCCGCGCTCTACGTACGCGACCCGCTGCCCGCCTGGTCAGCCGGCAATGTCGTGCTGATGGGCGACGCCTGCCACCCGATGATGCCCTTCATGGCGCAAGGTGCCGGCATGGCCATCGAGGATGGCGTGGTACTGGCGCGCTGCCTGGCCCAAGCCAATGGCGACGACGTCCCCAATGCGCTCGCACGCTACCGGGCCGCGCGCTTTGAGCGCACCAGCCGCATCCAGATCGGCTCGCGCAGCAACGCCTGGCTCAAGGAGGGTGGCAACGCGGACTGGGTGTACGATTACAACGCCTGGCAGGTAGCCCTGGGCTAAGCACCAAGTCCGCAGGCTGACCTCGCCGCCCACCCTTCCACGGAACCGATGAGCAAGAACCCCAAGCTGAACCAGCCCGTGCCCGACGCAAGCGATGCCGCCGATCCCGGCGGCGACGAAGACAAGACGCAACTGGTCAGCCCGGTGATCCGCGCCATGCGGTTGCTGCGCTTTATCGCCGAAGGCGGCTCCACCACCAACCTGAGCGAAGTCGGCCGGCGCATCGACGTGAACCGCGTCACCGTGATGCGCCTGCTCGCCACGCTGGAGCACGAAGGCATGGTGGAGCGGCTGCCGCAGGGCGGCCACCAGGCGGGCTTCGCTCTGCTCAAGCTGGGCGCAAAGGTGCTGGCAGGCAAGGATCTCACCGTCTTTGCGCGGCGCGTGCTGGCCACCCTGAGCGAATCGCTGCGGCTCTCCGCCTATCTCGGCGTGCTGGATGGCGGCGACGTGCTCTACCTGCTGCGCGATATGCCGCAGACCTCGCTGGTCAGCAATATCCAGGTTGGCAGCCGGGTGCCGGCGCACCTCACCACGCCCGGCCGCATGCTGATTGCCGGCCTGCCGGAAGATACGTTGCGCGAGCGGCTCGGCGAGGAACCGCTCGCGACCGTCACCGGGCAAAGCCCGGCCACGTATGCCCGCCTGGGCGACATCCTCGCTGCCGACCGCGAGCGCGGCTGCGCCTGGAGCTTCTCTGCGTTCGAGCCCGGCATCGACTCTTGCGCGGCACCCGTGTTCGACGCCAGCGGCGCCACCGTGGCTGCCATCAGCGTGGCCGGCCCGGACATTCGTTTCGAGCGCGACCCCGATCTTCGCGAACGCGTGGAGCGCGAGGTCAAGCGCGCCGCATCCGATTTGTCCGGCCTGCTCGGCTATGCCGCCGGGCAGCGCCGCCCACACTGACACCACGTCAACAGGAGAAGCCCGGATGACAACGCCTGCACTCCCTACATTCTTCATCTCGCACGGCGGCGGGCCCTGGCCCTGGATGGAAGACCAGATGGGCGGCCGCTATGACAAGCTCAAGGCCGCGCTGCAGCAGATGCCCCGATTGGTGCAACGCACGGGCATTGCGCCCAAGGCCGTCCTGATGATTTCAGCGCACTGGGAAGAGCCGGAATTCACGGTCATGGCCAACCCGAAGCCGCCCATGATCTATGACTACTACGGTTTCCCGGATTACACCTACCAGATTCAGTACGCGGCACCGGGCGCACCGCAGCTCGCCGCGCGCGTGCAAGGCTTGCTAGAGAACGCTGGCCTGGCCGCGCGGCTCGATCCGCTGCGCGGCTTCGACCATGGCATGTTTGCGCCGATGGCCGCCATCTATCCCGAAGCCGATATGCCGACCGTGCAGCTCTCGCTCAAGCGCGGGCTCGATCCGCAAACGCATCTCGCACTCGGGCGAGCGTTGGCGCCGCTGCGCCACGAAGGCATCCTCATCGTGGGCAGCGGGCTGAGCTACCACAACCTGCGCGCATTCGGCCCCGCTGGGAAAGCGCCATCGGCCGCATTCGATGCCTGGCTCCAGCAAGCGCTGACGACAACCACCCCAGCGCAGCGCACTGCCGCGCTAACGGGCTGGGAAAGCGCGCCCGCCGCCCGGCAGGCCCATCCGCGAGAAGAGCACTTGTTGCCATTGATGGTCGCCGTGGGCGCAGCCGAAGACGACATTGCCACGCGCGTCTACCACGAAGACGACTTCGCCGGCGGCATCACCGTGTCGAGCTTTATGTTCGGGGGAAGCTGAAACCTGAAACGAGGAACGAGAAGCTTGATACTTGAAGGCAGCCGGTGCGGTGATTCCGCATTGGCGAAAGTGGCGTGGGCCGGGAGGAACAGCTTGTCGGCGCCAGCTAGCTTGATGAGTCCGCGCGAAGAACGCGAACCTGGGGACCTGGGGAAAAGACATGGTGCCCATGGGCAGGATCGAACTGCCGACCTCTCCCTTACCAAGGGAGTGCTCTACCACTGAGCCACATGGGCAACGATTACGCGTTGCTTTACTACCTTACCGCTTTATTCTTACCACCAAAAATCACTCTAACCCATTGATTTTTAAGGAATTTTTTGAGTTCCCCGCCGAATCAATGGACTGCATTATGGACTAATCGACCCTGCTCGGCAACCCCTTAATCGCGAAAGTTTCCATCTCTGTTCCGGCCGAAATATCTCGCGGTATGTGATTCCGATGTGACTCTGCGTGGGTATTCGCAATTCAAAGCGAAATGCGGTAGGTCCACCCCTCGCTGGCGTGTAAACTGCAGGGTTTTTGATTCAGCCGGTATGGTGCAAGCTCCACAGCACACAGGTTGCAGCGGCCCGACGCTCATTCGCTTGCTTGCGCGCCTTGCGCACGTCGATGTTCCCGAACCCAGACAATCGCTCTCGGACCGACTGAGCCAGTGGCTCGGCTGGGCCGACGCCATCGCACTGTCCACGGCCCTGAACGGCAACCCGCCGTCGGTAGCCCCCGGCGCGCGCGCCTTCGGCAGCGCCGAGGCGCTTGCTTGCGACCGTGTGCGAACCGCGCTGGCGAATGCCATCGCAGGCGATGGCGCAGTTGCCTCCGCCAAGCGGCGCGGGCAACCGCAAGCGCCTGCCCAGGGAGATTCCATGGATGCAGCGGTCGATTACGCGACTTATCGTCAGCGTTATCTCTCGATGCAGCAGGCGATGGAGACCGATATCGGCAGCTTGCGCGGCCGCCTGCGGGCGATGCTGGCCGCCAGGACGCCCGCCCTGTCGCAGCTCGCAGCGGTGGATGCCGTCATGGAGGAGGCACTGGGTGCGCGCGAGCGCAGCCTGCTTGGTGGCGTGCCCGCATTGCTGGAAGGTCACTTCGTGCGCTTGCGCCAGGCCGAGCAGGCAATGCTGGCCGACGCCCAGGCCTCGGGCGAGCCCGCGGCGGTCACGTCCGGCGCATGGCTGGACGTGTTCCGCAGGGATATGCGCAGCGTACTGCTTGCCGAACTGGATATTCGTTTTCAACCGGTCGAAGGGCTGCTTGCCGCTCTTCGCTCCAGCTAACAGGACGCCATGTCCAGATATCTTAATTTCGCTGTTTTTCTGGCCGGTCTGGCCGCGGTGTGCTGGATCGGTGTCGGCTACGCCGGCTCGAACACCCTGGCGCTGGCTGTCACCATGCTGATCGGCGCCTGCTATGTGGCAGGCGCACTCGAGCTGCGGCGCTATCACCAGGCCACGTCCACCTTGGCGCGGGCCATAGCTGGCCTGTCCGAGCCGCCGGCCAGCCTGGATGCCTGGCTGGCGCTGTTGCCTGCGAGCCTGCGCAATGCGACGCGCCTGCGCATCGAAGGTGAGCGCGTGGGCTTGCCGGGGCCGTCGCTCACGCCGTATCTGGTGGGCTTGCTGGTGTTGCTGGGCATGCTGGGTACGTTCCTGGGCATGGTGGCCACCCTGAAAGGCACCGGCATGGCGCTGGAAAGCGCGACGGACTTGCAGGCCATCCGCGCCTCGCTGGCCGCGCCGGTCAAGGGCCTGGGATTTGCATTCGGCACTTCGGTCGCGGGCGTGGCCACCTCCGCGATGCTGGGGCTGCTTTCGACATTGTGCCGCCGCGAGCGGACACAAGCGGTGCAGATGCTCGACACCAGGATCGCAACGACATTGCGCGTCTACTCGCTGTCCCACCAGCGCGAGGAAACCTTCAAGCTCCTGCAGCGGCAGGCCGAGGTGATGCCCACCTTGGTCGATCGGCTGCAGGCCATGATGGCGGCCATGGAACAGCAAAGCGTGGCCTTGCACGAGCGCCAGCTCGCCAGCCAGGACGCTTTCCACGGCAAGGCCGAGGCCGCGTACACCCGCCTGGCGTCCTCCGTGGAGCAATCCTTGAAGGAGAGCGTTGCCGATAGCGCCCGCGCCGCCGGTGCGGCGCTCCAGCCGGCAGTGGAGGCCACCATGGCGAGCCTCGCGCGCGGGACAGCCGCGCTGCAAGACACCGTCACGCAGGCCGTGCAGCGGCAGCTGGATGGCCTGTCGACCGGGTTCGAGGCGACCACCACCACCGTGGCCGGCATCTGGAACGATGCGCTGGCGGGGCACCAGCGATCGAGCGAAGCGCTTACCCAGGACCTGCGCACCTCGCTCTCCCGGTTCACCGACACCTTCGAGCAACGCTCCGCTGGCCTGCTGGAGGGCGTCTCCACCCGCCTGGAAGCCACGACCGGCAGCCTGTCGGCAGCCTGGAACAACGCGCTCTCCCAGCACGAACGCGTCAGCCAGAAAATGGCGGGCGACAATCAAGACGCTCTGGCAGCGGCCGCGGCGAGCCTGGCGCAGCAATCGACGGCACTCGTTCGCACGGTAGGCCAGTCGCATGCGGACCTGCAAGCGGAACTGGCAGCGCGGGACCAGCAGCGGCTGGCGGCCTGGGCCGATACGCTCGGCACGCTGGCAGCGACGCTGCGCAAGGAGTGGGAACTGACGGGCGCGCACACTGCAAGCCGGCAGCAGGAAATCTGTGACGCGCTGGCGCAGAACGTGCGCGACATTTCCGCCCAGACGCAAGCACACGCCAGCAACACCCTCGCCGAGATCGACCGGCTCGTGCAAGCCGCTTCGGCGGCCCCAAAGCTGCTCGAAAGCGTCTCCGTCCGCCTGGAAACCGCGACAAGCGGCATGTCGGAAGCGTGGAACAACGCGCTCTCCCAGCACGAACGCGTCAGCGAAAAACTGGCGGGCGACAACCAACACGCCCTGGCGGCGGCCGCGGCCACGTTCGAGCAGCACTCGGCGTCGCTGGTACGCACGGTAGGCCAGTCGCATGCGGACCTGCAAGCGGAACTGGCTGCGCGAGACCAGCAGCGGCTGGCGGCCTGGACCGATACGCTCGGCACGATGGCCGCAACGCTGCGCCAGGAGTGGGAGCAGGCAGGCACGCAAAACGTCAGCCGGCAGCAGGAAGTCTGCGACACGCTGGCGCAAACCGCGCGCGACATCTCGGCCCAGACGCAGGCGCACGCCAGCAACACCGTCGCCGAGATCGACCGGCTCGTGCAAGCCGCTTCGGCGGCCCCCAAGCTGCTCGAAAGCGTCTCCGTCCGCCTGGAAACCGCGACAAGCGGCATGTCGGAAGCGTGGCACAACGCGCTATCCCGGCACGAACGCGTCAGCGAAAAACTGGCGGGCGACAACCAGCACGCCCTGGCGGCGGCCGCGGCCACGTTCGAGCAGCACTCGGCGTCGCTGGTGCGCACCGTGGGCCAGTCGCATGCGGACCTGCAAGCGGAACTGGCTGCCCGGGACCAGCAGCGGCTGGCGGCCTGGACCGATACGCTCGGCACGATGGCCGCAACGCTGCGCCAGGAGTGGGAGCAGGCGGGCACGCACAACGCCAGCCGGCAGCAGGAAGTCTGCGACACGCTGGCGCAAACCGCGCGCGACATCTCGGCCCAGACGCAGGCGCACGCCAGCAACACCATCGCCGAGATCGCCCGGCTCGTACAAGCCGCTTCGGAAGCCCCCAAGGCGGCCGCCGACGTCATTGGCGAACTGCGCCAGAAGCTATCGGACAGCATGGTCCGCGACAACGCGATGCTGGAGGAGCGCGGCCGCTTGCTGCAAACGCTGGAAACCCTGCTCGATGCCGTGAACCATGCCTCCACCGAGCAGCGCACGGCCGTCGACGCGCTGGTGGGCACGACGGCGGATCTGCTGGATCGTGTTGGCACCCGCTTCACCGACAAGGTCGAGGCTGAAGCCGGAAAGCTGGAGGCTGTCGCCGCGCAGGTCACCGGCAGCGCTGTCGAGGTGGCAAGCCTGGGCGAAGCCTTCGGCATGGCGGTGCAGCTGTTCGGCGAGTCGAACGACAAGCTGGTGGCTCACCTGCAGCGCATCGAAGCCGCGCTGGACAAGTCCGTCGCGCGTAGCGACGAACAGCTTGCCTATTACGTCGCACAGGCCAGGGAAGTCATCGACCTGAGCATGCTGTCGCAGAAGCAGATCGTCGAAAACCTGCAACATCTCGCAGGACAGCGGGCGCCCGCCAGCGCCGAAGCGGCATGAGCGAGGAGATCGACGCCGGCGTGGAGCCGACCGTGCCAATCTGGGCCGTCTTCGGCGACCTGATGTCGGTACTGCTGGGCGCCTTTGTGCTGATCCTGGTGAGCGTCATCGGCGTGCAACTGGAACTCTCGACCAGGCTGGAGGAGGAGGTCAAGCAGCGGCAGGTGGAGAAGCATCGCCGCGAGGCCCTTGAGCAAGCGCTGGCTGGCCCGCTGGCTGCGGGCCGGGTGACGCTGGTCAACGGGCGCATCGGCATCAAGGGCAGCGTGTTGTTTGCCCTCAACTCCGATCAATTGCAGCCCGAAGGCCGGGAGGTGTTGAAGAGCCTGGCCGCGCCGCTGTCCGCTTACCTCCAGGCCCGCGAGGAGATCCTGATGGTGAGCGGATTCACCGACGACCGCCAGGTGCGCGAGGCCAACCGCCGCTTTGCCGACAACTGGGAGCTGTCGGCCCAGCGCGCGTTGACGGTAACCCGCGCGTTGATCGATGAAGGCGTCCCGCCCTCCTCCGTGTTTGCGGCCGCCTTCGGCGCCGAGCAGCCCGTGACCTCGAACGCCAACGACGAGGGACGGGCCAAGAACCGGCGCGTGGAAATCGCGCCAATCCCAAGGCCGTCCAACGAAACGGGGAAGCCGCGTGATTAGTGGCGAAATAGGCGGCGAGATTGGTGACGAGATTGGTGGCAACATCCGCGACGCCCTTGCCACGCTCGACGCTTGGCGCGCACGTGGTGCCGATCGCCTGAATCCTGTCCGCTTTCGACTCATCGAGGCGCTGGCCCGGCGCGCGGCCGCCCACAGCGGCAATGCGCGACACATCCTGGACGCCAGGCTGGCCAAACTACTCGAGGCCTATGCCGGTGATCTTGAAAGTGCCGGTTGCAAAGACAGCAAGAACGGCAATGTCGGCGGCACAGCATTGCCAGGCGCTCCTCCTCGCGGGCCGCTTGCCGGACTGGTCAACTACATCGCCATCCGGACGCCGTCGGATCGCGGCGTCCCCTCAGCGATCGCAGGCGTGCCCCGGCGTGCATCCTTACCGGACATGGAGGTGCTCGACTACTTCCGGGAAACCTGGTCCAGGGTCAGCACCGATCGACGGTTGCGGCAGTCGCTGGAGCAAGTGCCCGATAACGCCGGCCCGCTCAATTCGAGCCGCCTCGTGCATCGCTCGCTTTCCCTGATGCGCGAACTATCGCCTGAATATCTCCACCAGTTCTTGTCGTACGTCGACGCCTTGTCGTGGATGGAGCAGATGAACGGCGGCAGTGTCACGGCGGGTAAAGACGCGCCTCGCGCAGGGAGCACCAAGCCGAGCGCTCGCGGCAGGCCACGCTAGCGCAGTTTGGAGGACGGCGGGTCAATATCGGCTTAGTTCGTCCCGGCGAGCCGTACGATGCCACGCCACAGGCGCGAGGAACAGCACCGCCAGAAGGAACGCCACCTGCGAAAGATAGAACGGCTCGAGCCATTGCCGATTCAATGCGACGTAAAACGTGTTGTGAACGACGTCGACAATGATGATTGCCGCGGTAAGAGCAATGCCCGCCCTTGGTTTGATGAAAAGAAGCAGTGCCGCCAAGGGATCGACAATCGTCAGCGCTCCCCAGAACACCCGGCTGGCCCAGTACGCGCCATTCCCATAGCCGTAGTCCCAGAGAAAGCCATGTTGAAAACCTGCCCGCACGTGATTGGATGTCGCGACCAGAAGACAGCAGGCAAATAGAAAACGGATGGAGAATGAAACGCTTGGCATGGCTTGATCTGTCTGCTTGGTCGTCTATCTAGTCTTTGCCCGTGGCGATTGGCGGCGATTGGCGGCGCTTCGCAAGCCTGCGCCGCGTGAAAAGCGTTGCCAGCATGCCAATCAGATAGCCACTGCCGGTGGCCACGCTGATGAATAAAACCAGAAGGCCCGAGTACGGCCGCCCCCAGATGGTCGCCGCGGCAAATGCAGCGATTGCCATGCTGGCTGGCAATACCACGCGCCATATTGCAGAGCGCAGCCGCACGCTCCCGACGGCCGCGGAGATGCCCCCCACAAGCAGGCCGATGCCAAACGCGATGTCTTCGATGTCTACTCTCCGTTGAGTGTCTGGCTGATGCGTTCCCCGCAGCGCCATTGTCGCGCGGCCGGGCTGCCTCGCACCTGCGCGCGCGAAGGAGTACGCGAAGAAGCGCGCCAGCCCAGGATCACGCAAATGGTCGTCAAGCGATACCCACGCATCGCGCCGCCAGTTTACAGGCCGCAATCACGCCTGTCGCCTTCCCCCATCAAGATCAGAGTTCTCCTGGCCGGCGCCAGGAAGCTCGGCTCGCTCGTTCACCGCAGCAATGTCGGCTCCCGTTGCGTGAGGACGCGGTCGATCAGCCCCCATTCCAGCGCTTGTTCCGATGTCATGTACCGGTCTCTGTCAAGGGTGCGCTCGACCTCCTCGTAGGTGCGCCCGCAATGTTCGGCATAGAGCCGGGTGACACGCTGCTTGGTCCGCTGCATCTCCTCGGCATGAATGAGGAAATCCGACGCCTGCCCCTGAAAGCCGCCCAGCGGCTGATGGACGTGCAGACTCGCATTGGGGAGCGCCGCCCTTTCGCCGGGCTCACCCGCCATCAGCAGAAACGAGCCCATGGAACGCGCGGTTCCCATGCACAGCGTATGCACCGGCGCTTTGATGTATCGCATGGTGTCGTACATGGCAAGGCCGCTTGTAATGACCCCGCCGGGCGAATTGATGTAGAGATGGATGGGCTTCGCTGGATTCTCGGCTTCCAGGAACAGGAGCTGTGCACAGACCAATGCGGATACCGCATCGTTGACCTCACCGTTCAGGAAGACAATCCGCTCGCGCAGAAGCCGCGAGTAGATGTCGAAGGACCGTTCTCCCCGGCTGGATTGCTCAACGACCGTAGGGACGAGTTGCATCATTTCGCGCATTGGCGAACTCCTGTATTCCAGATTTGCGGTTGTTGGCGCGAGGCGTCAGGCGGCGCGCATGAGGTAGGGCCAGCCGTCGTTCGCGGCCGTCTGCGCGTGGCGCTCTAGCCGAGCGTCTTCCAGCACGTGGATGATGCTAAGCACGGTGCCGTCAACGGCATTGGGCCTGAGCCGAAACGTCACTGTGCTTTCGAGGAAAGGCGGCGCTTCGTCCCGCATCCTGTAGCGAATTTCCTCGTCCGGCGTCGAAGAAACCGGCTCGGCATCCGCCAATGCTCCCTGGGGCAGCCATTTCTCGCGAAACGCGGGGATGCTGATTGCCCGCCAGACTTTCTCAGGCGGCGCGTCGAGTTCGTATTCGAGCACCAGGTCCGTCATCTGCCCTTCGGTTTGCATGTCGTTCATTGGTCCATGTCCTTCAGCAAAGCCTTCAACGTGTCGACGCGCGCCGGCCAGTAGGCGCGATACTTCGCCAGCCAGCCGGCGATGAGCGCCAAGCCCTCCGGGTTGACCTCGTAATTCACGAAACGGCCTTGCCGCTCTTCACGCACCAGCCTTGCGTTGCGCAGAACCGAAAGGTGCTGGGACATGGCCGACTGGCTGATCTCCATGCCTTGCCGCAAGGCACTTGCGTTCATGCTGCCAGCCGCCAGCTTCTCGAAGATCGTGCGGCGGGTCGGGTCGGCCAGCGCCTTGAAGATGTCGTTTTCAATCATGACAATACATTAGCGTATACTTATCTGAATCGCAAGCACGCCGAATATTGATGCGCGGTATTTCTCCGATACCCCTCGACGCGCGTAGCTGCACATTCAGCCTCGGCCAGTTGATTCCGCTTACTATAAGAAATTGTCACCGTGGCAGGCAGCGTCGCCGGACGAATGCCTTGGCGGTGCCCAGCCAGCCACCCTGGCGACGGATTCAGGCGAAAGGGAACATCACGATGAAGAAACTGATCAATGACCCGCTTTCAGTGGTCGACGAAATGCTTGAGGGCGTTGTGTTGGCCGACCACCGGCTGACGCTGCTGGAAGGCGAGAACACTGTCGTTCGTAAAGACTTCCGGACGCTCGCTGCTGCCAACAAGGTGAGCATCATTTCGGGCGGCGGCGCCGGCCACGAACCTGCCCACGGGGGTTACGTAGGCAGCGGCATGCTGACTGCTGCCGTTGCCGGGCCGGTATTCACCTCGCCCAGCGTGGACGCCGTTCTCAACGCCATCATGACTGTCGCTGGCCCGGCTGGCGTGCTTTTGATCGTGAAGAACTACACAGGCGATCGCCTTAACTTCGGACTGGCAGCAGAGATTGCCAGGACGCTCGGCGTGAAGGTCGAGATGCTGGTGGTGGGCGATGATGTTGCCCTGAACGACAACGGTGGCCTGGTGGGCCGCCGCGGCATTGCCGGCACGGTCTTCATTCATAAGGTCGCAGGTGCCGCGGCCGAAGCCGGTCTATCGCTCATGGAAGTCAGGGCCGAGGCGCAACAGGCAGCCGCCGGCTTGTTCAGCATGGGGCTGGGGCTAAGCGCCTGTACGGTGCCTGCCGCCGGAAAGCCGGGCTTCAAGATGGAAGACAACGAAGTCGAATATGGGCTCGGCATTCACGGCGAGAGCGGTGTGCGTCGTGGCCCTATCCAGCGGGCGGACGACATGGTCAACGTTCTTTTGGAACGGATCATCGAGCAAGGCCGATTGAAGGCCGGCGATCGTGTAGCGCTGATGGTCAATAACCTCGGCGCTACGCCAGCGCAAGAATTGGACATTGTCACGCGCCAGGTCCTGCTGGGATGTGCTGCGCACGGTATCAAGGTGGAGGCTGCGATGGTCGGCACCTTTCTTACCGCGTTGGAAATGGCCGGCTGTTCGATCTCCCTCATGCGGGTCGACGATTCGATGCTGGCGCGCCTCGACGCCCCCGCCAGCGCCACCGCCTGGCATGGCATGACCGTTCCCGCGGCTAAAGTGTCCAGGCAGTCTTGCGATAAAGCGGCGGAACAAATTGCAACCCAGGGCGCTACCTGGCCTGCGGCCAACGCCCAGGTGTTCAGGCGCGTCCTGCAGTCCGTCACCCAAGCCCTGCAGCAAAACGAGGAGATCCTGACCGAGTTGGACTCTGTCGTCGGCGATGGCGACATCGGCATCAGTCTCGCCCGAGGCGCACGCGCGATCGACGACGCACTCGATACCCTCGCCCTGGATCGGCCAGCCATTGCCCTGCAGCAGATATCGGGCATCCTGCGTCGGGTCCTGGGGGGAACTTCCGGCCCGTTGTACGCGGTCTTTGTCCTGCGTGCCGGCGTTGCCCTTTCGACCAGCACAAGCCTCACCTCGATTTCCGCCTGGGCCGAAGCGCTGCAGGCAGGCTGCGACGGCATGGTCAAGCTCGGTGGCGCTGGAGCCGGTGACAGGACGATGCTCGATGCCCTGCTGCCTGCGGCCCTCGCGTTGCGCTCGCAGGAGGAAGGTCAGAGCGCATTGCATGCCGCGGCTCAGGTAGTGAAGGCAGCCTTGGGCGGCGCGGAAGCGACGCGCAACATGATGCCGCTGAAAGGCCGCTCGTCCTACATCGGAGAACGCGCGCTCGGGCATGTGGACCCTGGCGCTTTTGCTATTGGCGTATGGACGAATGCCATCGCCTCGGCCCTGGAAACATAGTGCCGTTGCGGCCGTTGGAATGAAAAAGGGGCCGAGGCCCCTTTTTTCAAAGACCCGCGGACTTCAATGGAAGTCTCGGGAACGAGAGCATCGAAATAACTCACGTCTACATCGATGCCGATCTGGCCGCCAAGGGACGGGCTCTTGAGAAACTGGCGCCGGCCGAGGCAGCTACGTTCCGTTTCAAGCCTTCCGACAGCGTGCTCGCCTTCCTACAGCGCTCTGATTATGCGCAGCCTCATCGCCGGCATTCCAGCGCGCCTGCGATCGTTGGTCGACGAGCTGGGCATAATCGGCGGCAGAGCGTAATCGCAAATCCCCGTCATCCCTTAATAACGCTCGCGCGCGCCCGCACTCCACTCCGCCTCCGGGTCAATTGTGCAGGCTACTCAGCGCCCCGCGGGAAGTCGTCAAGGCTTTGGACGCCGCGAAATCCTCATGGAAACGCCGCACCGGCTTCGATACTCATGCACCAAGACGGCGCGAGCTTTGTCGCCGATGGTGCACGTCTGTTTGCGTTTAAGTAAATACCCTACATTAATTGCATATCGATTACTTAGATTGCGATACACACATCAAGGAACTATTCTCTGCCTACCGACCCGCGCTGTCGCGGGCTGACAGTCAACGGAAAAACTCATGATGAAGCTGTTGCTGGATACCTTGGGCAAGATCGTTGGTGCGACGGGGCTGCTCACTGAGAGCGGCGATCTAGCCGGTTATGTCAGCGACTGGCGCGGCCGCTATACGGGCAAGGCGCTTTGCGTTGCGCTACCACGTGATACGGAGCAGGTTTCCGAACTGGTGAAGGCCTGTGTTGCCGCTGGCGTGGCGGTCCTGCCCCAGGGTGGCAATACCAGCCTGAGCGGCGGCGCGGTACCGTACGAGCAGGGCAACTGCGTCATCATCAATCTCTCGCGCATGCGTCGCATTGTGCGCATCGATCCGGCCGATAACTCCATGGAGGTGGAGGCCGGTTGCGTGCTCGCGGAAATCCAGGCCGCTGCGATCGAGGCGGGCCGGTTCTTCCCTATCAGCCTGGGGGCGGAAGGTTCCTGCCAGATCGGTGGCAACATTGCCACCAATGCCGGCGGCACCGGCGTCCTTCGTTACGGCAATACCCGCGAGAATGTGCTCGGGCTGGAAGTCGTACTGCCGGACGGACGCATCTGGCGCGGCCTGCGCACGCTGCGCAAGGACAACACGGGGCTTGATCTCAAGCAGATGTTCATCGGCGCGGAAGGCACCCTGGGCATCATCACCGCGGCCACGCTGAAGCTGCACCCGCTGCCTGGTGCGCATGCCATGTCCTGGGTCGCGCCTGTCGACGTTGATGCAGCTCTGAAGCTGCTGGGCCTGTTCCAGGCCGCATGTGGCGCACAGCTATCTGCCTTCGAACTGATGAATGCGAGCCAGCTCGACATCGTGCTGGAGCACGTCCCGGGCCAGCATGCCCCGCTGGCGCAAGCGCACCCGTGGCATTTGCTCGTCGAGCTAAGTGATACTTGCGACGACGCACGGTTGCAAGACGCGCTCGAGGCCACGCTGGAGAAGGGCCTGGAACTGGGACTGATCACCGACGCGGCGATCGCCGCCAACTCCACCCAGCGCGAAGCCATGTGGAAGCTGCGGCATAGCGTGTCGGAGGGCAACAAGAAGGCTGGTATTGGCCTGACGTTGGATACCGCCGTGCCCGTGTCGAAGGTGCCTGCGTTTATCGAGCAAGCTACCCGCGCGATTGAAGCGAACTTCGATGCGCGCGTGGTGGTAGTGGGCCATCTTGGCGACGGCAATATTCATTTCATCCCGTTCTTTGCATTTGACACCTGGCAGGCCCTGCCTGACCAGGCGAGCACCGCCGCCGCGGTGCGCCGCGCCGGGCACGACGTCGCCGCCGAATTGAACGGCACCTTCAGCGCGGAGCATGGCGTGGGCCGGACCCTGCTGGCGGAAATGCGCCACTACAAAAGCGACGTCGAGCTCGACATGATGCGTACGGTCAAGCGTGCGTTCGATCCGCTCGGCCTGTTCAACCCGGGCAAGCTGATTCCCTGATCTTCACGGCACCGTTCCCCCCTTTTCTCTCACGACCCCCATCCCAGTAGGAGTACAGCCATGAGCAACGCCGACAAGCCAAGCAATCCTTCGCGTCGCGACGCCTTCAAATTGCTGACCGCCAGCACTGCCGCACTTGCCATGCCGGCCATCTGGACATCAGCCAAGGCGGCCTCGCAGCGCATCGTAGTGCGCGACTCGGGCGGTGTCTTTGCCAAGGCGTATGGCGAGGTGTTCTACAAGCCGTTCACCAAGGCTACCGGCATCCAGGTTGTCGGTGTGCCCTCCAACGCAGAGCCCACCGCGCAGATCCGCACCATGGTGGATGCCAAGAATTACAGCTGGGACATGGCTTCGATCAGCCAGCCCGCAATCGAGGTGCTGACCACCGACGGCAAGGACTACCTCGAAAAACATGGGCTGGGCGCCGATCCTGTCGTGGCTGGCATCCCCGCGCAATACATGTCGCCGTTCGGTGTTGGTACCAACGTGTACACGACCGTACTGGCCTACCGTACCGAGGCGTTCAAGGGACGCAAGGCGCCCACGCAATGGAAAGACATGTGGAACGTGCAGGACTTCCCCGGCCGCCGCGCGCTGCGCAAGCATCCGTTCGACACAATCGAGGAGGCACTGATGGCGGACGGTGTCGCGAACGGGTCGGTATATCCCTGCGACGTGGATCGCGCGCTGCATAGCCTCGACAAGGTGAAGTCAAATGTCGCGGTCTGGTGGAGTGGCGGTGCGCAGGTCGAGCAGATGCTCAAATCCGGCGAAGTGGACTTGGTCGCCACATGGATCTCCCGCGCCCAGGCCGCCATGGATGCCGGCGCGCCGGTAGGGATCTGCTGGGACCAGCACCTCTGGGGCGTCGACAGCTGGACCATCCTGAAAGGTTCGCCCAACGCAGCGGCCTGCCGCGAGTTCATCAAGTTTGCCTCTGACCCCAAGCGCCAGGCGCAGCTCACGCAATACCTGGCAGCCGGCGTCACGCATCCGGACGCCTTCAAGTACATCGATGCCAAGCATGCCGTGACGCTGCCCACGTATCCCGACAACATCAAGCGTGGCGTAAAAATCGATGCCAGCTACTGGGTCAAGAACCAGGGGGCTGTGCTCGAGAAGTTCAATGCCTGGATCCTGAAGTGAAGCGCGCGCTTTGACCTCGGCAATATCAAGAAAAGGTGGGCGTGATGCCACAAATGACACAGACACAGACACAGACACAGACACAGACACAGACTAAGCTGCAGAAACTGCAGACCAAGCAGCTATCCAAGCGTTATGGCGATTTCATCGCGCTCGCGCCCACCGATCTCTCGGTGCCGGAAGGCGAGTTCCTGACGCTGCTCGGGCCCTCAGGGTCGGGCAAGACGACGCTGCTGAGCCTGATCGCCGGTTTGTCGCAACCGGATGCCGGCAGCATTCGCATCAACGGTGCTGACGTTACCTTCGGGGCGCCCTATGAGCGGGACATCGGCATGGTGTTCCAGAACTATGCGCTGTTCCCGCACATGACGATTGCCGAGAACATCGGCTTTCCGCTGAAGATGCGCAAAATGCCGGCACGGCAGGCGGAGCGGGAGGTCAGCCGCGTGCTCGATCTCGTGCACCTGCCGCACGTGGCGCATCGCCTGCCCAAGGAACTCTCGGGTGGCCAGCAACAGCGGATCGCGCTGGCGCGCTGCATGGTCTACCGTCCTTCAATCATCCTGATGGACGAGCCGCTGGGCGCGCTCGACAAGAAGCTGCGGGACCAGATGCAGCTTGAAATCAAGCGTATCCACCGCGAACTCGGCACCACCATCGTGTACGTGACGCACGACCAGGAGGAGGCCATGACGATGTCCGATCGTATCTGCCTGATGAATGGCGGCAAGATCGAGCAGCTCGGCAGCCCGGCGGATCTTTACTTCCGTCCCCACACCACCTTCGTGGCCGATTTCCTCGGCGAGTCCAACCTGCTCCCGGCCACGGTGGATGCAGTAAACGGCAGCTTGCTGGATGTCAGCTTCATTGGGCTGCCCGCGCGCGGCCAGGTACTGGCCAACGGCGCCACTTTCCGGCCCGGAGACCGGGCCAAGGTGATGATCCGTCCGCAGAACCTCCATGTTTCCGGTACGCAGGGCGCGCCCAATACGCTGTCGGCGCGGCTGACGGATATCGTGGTAACGGGCGGCGTGACCAAGTCCTACCTCGTCCTGCCGGGCGAGCAGCCACTGGTAGTGGCCGAACTGACCCGCGGCGGCCTTGGCCGCCACCATCCCGGCGACACGCTCACGGTGAGCTGGCAGGCCGAAGATGCCGTTGCGATTCCGGAGTAAGCCATGGTCACTCAAGTCATGAGCGCGGCCGCGACGCCGGCTGCCAAGCGCCGGCCGGCCTGGCACCGCGATTTCCTCCTCGGCGCGCCTACCGTCCTGTTCCTGCTGATCATGCTGGTGTTCCCGGTCGGGCAGCTGATCTGGATGAGCGTGTCGGTGGATGGCCGTCTTTCGCTCGAACTGTACGCACGCCTGTTCCATTCGTCCGTCTATCTCGACGTACTGTGGATCACCCTGAAAATTGCCGGCTGGACCACCTTGCTGGCGATCGTCGGCGCTTATCCGGTGGCCTACCTGACATCGGCAGCGGGCGCACGGGCGAAGAGCTCGCTGCTTTTCTGGATCCTGTTGCCGTTCTGGACCAGCTTCCTGGTCCGCATGTTCTCCTGGATCGTGCTGCTGGGCCGCAACGGTGTACTCAACCAGTTGCTGAAAGCCGCCGGCGTGACCGACGCGCCCGCTGATCTGCTCTACAACTTCGGTGCCGTGATGGTCGGCATGGTGCACGCCATGATGCCGCTGGCCATCCTGACGATGATCTCCGTGATGGAGAACATCGACCGGCGCCTGCCGCGCGCAGCGCTGACCCTGGGCGCACGGCCCGGCACGGCGTTCTGGCTGGTCTATTTCCCCCTGTCCATGCCGGGCGTGGCGGCGGCGGGCATTATGGTCTTCGTGACGTCGCTTGGCTTCTTCATCACCCCGGCCCTGCTGGGCGGCCGCCGCGAAACCATGATCACGCAACTCATCATCGACCAGGTCCAGCAAACCATGAACTGGGGCTTTGCTGGTGCCATCTCGATGCTGTTGCTGGTTGCCGCCCTGATTGTGTTCGTGGTCTATGACAAGCTGGTTGGCCTGTCGACCCTGGCCGGCAGCGGCTCCGCGCCGGCTGGCCGGAGTTCCGCTACCCGCGGCCCGCTGCGGCGCGCCGGTTACCAGTTGCTGGGCGTGCTGGCCACATTGTCCGACAGCCTGGGCCGTTTGCTGCCGCGCCGTTTGCGTGCGGCGGCGGGTGCCGAAGAAGGCGGCAGCAAGATGCTGTGGATGGTGGTGATCCTGATTCTTGCCTTCCTGACCTTGCCTGCGCTGCTGATGATCCCGATCTCGTTTACTGGCGGCAGCGGCCTTGACTGGCCGCCGCGTGGATTCTCGCTGCAGTGGTACAACGAGGTATGGGAATCTCCCACCTGGATGCAAGCCACGGTGCGCTCCCTGATTGTCGGGGCGGGCACGGGATTTCTCGCCATGCTGATCGGCACGCCCACGGCATTCCTGCTGGTGCGCTCGAACATCCGGTGGAAGGCTGCATTGCTGGCGTTCATCCTGCTGCCCATCATCGTGCCCCGGATGATCACGGCGGTTGGCATCTTTTACTTCTTCTCCAGGCTCAACCTCGTTGGCTCCGCAGCCGGTCTGATCCTCGGGCATACCGTCGTGGCAATCCCCTATGTGGTGATGACCATGATGGCCGTTCTGAAGAACTACGACACGCGCCTGGACCAGGCCGCGCAGAGCCTCGGCGCACGCCCCTGGCAGACGATGCGTTACGTCACGTTCCCGATCCTCGGGGCGGGTCTGCTGTCGTCGTTCCTGTTTGCCTTCGTGACGTCGTTCGACGAACTGACCATCGCGCTGTTCGTGACCGGCGGCCTGGATTCGACCTTGCCCAAGCAATTCTGGGACGAAGTGATACTGAGCGTCTCGCCCACGATCGCTGCGGTGTCTAGCCTGCTGTTCGTCTTTATTGCCGTGGTGATCATGGCCGCGGACCGGCTGCGCAGGCGCAGCGCGGACCACTGAAGCGGGCCAATTCTTCCTAGCTATCTATTTTTATTGAATAACCAGTCGCCAGTGCGGCCTCTCTCCTACAAGACGATGATTGACTCCAAGCAAGTGCAAGGCATTTTTGCCGCCATTCCCACGCCGGTCCAGCACGACGGCGCCGTCCACGAGGGCGCCACCCGCGCCTTGCTCGACTACCTGATCCGCCAGGGCGCGGACGGCGTGGTGCCGCTGGGTGGCACGGGCGAATTCGGTTCATTGTCGCAGCGCGAGCGCGTGCACATGGCGGAGGTGACCACCACGCACGTTGCCGGAAGGATGCCGGTCGTGGCCGGCGTGCTAACGCCGGGCCTGCGCGACGGGCTGGATGCCGCGCGCGATTTCGCCGCCGTTGGCGTGGATGCCGTGATGGTGGTGACGCCTTACTATACGAATCCCACGCAGCAAGGCATCCGCGACTACTTCATGCGGTTTGCCGACGAGTCGCCGCTGCCAGTCCTGCTCTATGAGATTCCGTATCGCACCCGAATCGCGATCGATCCCACGGTCATCCATGAACTGTCGAGGCACGAGCGCATCATCGGCATGAAGGCGTGCAACCCGGATCTTTATCATTTCCTCAAGACCGCGGCCGGCATCGACGCGAGCTTCTCCCTCCTGAGCGGCGAAGACACCCTGTTCCCGCTGCACATCTCCGCTGGTGCTCGCGGCGGCGTGCTCAGCACCGCTACCATGCTGCCCAAGACCTGGCGCCGCATCATGGAGCTCGTGCGTGGCGGGAATCTGCAGGAAGCCCTGCTGATGCACCGCCAGTTGATGCCGTTTATCGATCTGGTCTTTGCGGAAACCAATCCGGGGCCGATGAAGTCCGTGCTGCAAGCGATCGGGGTCGACGCCCCCGAGCTGCTGGAGCCGTTGTTGCCGGCCGCGGCGCAGACCAGCGCCCGCTTGCGCGAGCAGTTCGAGCGCTTGCTGAAGGACTACGAATACGCTTGACGCAGCGCGAAGGCGGCGCATGCCCGGCCGGTGGCCCGGGAGCGCCCCCGCCGCGGGCAGCGGCTTACCGCCCGTATTCGGTGAACTTGGATTTGGAGACAGAGGTCGCAGCTACCTGCACGTGCTTGGCGAGTTCGGACTCCACCTTATCGGGTGTCCAGCGGGAAGTGGGTACCGAGATATTGATAGCGGCAACGGGACGGCCACGGTGATCCAGGATGGGGGCTGCCACGGAGATATCGCCCATCACCGTCTCGTTGGCAATGATCGCATAACCTTTTTCTGCGGCCTGCTGGATGCGTCGGCGCAGTTTGCCGAGGTGAACCTCCGTGTACGGCGTAATGGCAACGCGCTCGACCGCCGTCAGGATTGCGTCGCACTCGTCCTCTGGCAGGCGCGACAGGATCGCCGTGCCGGAGGAGGTGCAGAACGCGGGCAGGCGGCTGCCCACCGCAATGTCCATATTGACAAGATGCCGGCTCAGGAAGCGTGCGACGAACACGATCTCGTGACCATCCAGCTCCTGCAGGTTGGTCGTCTCGCCGACAGTGCGGTTGATATCCTGCAGGTAAGGCAGCGCCTTATCGATCAACTCGTTGGCACGCACGTAATTGAAGGAAAACTGCAGGAGCTTCGGCGTGAGGCCATAGGTCTTGGTCTCGGCGATGCGGCGCAGGTAGCCCAGCGTTTCCAGTGTGTAGACGATGCGTTGCGTCGCGCTGCGGTCGAGCTGCGCGGCTTTCGCGATGTCGGCCAAGGTCATGTGCCGAATCGGTCCGTCAAATGCATGCAGTACGCGGAAGGTCTTAGCGGTCGAGCCGACAAACAGCGCCGAATCGGTGGGATCCGGCTGTTTGTCCTGCTGTTTATCTTTGCTTGCGAGCGGGTCTTCGCTGCCCGTGCCTGCTTGCTTGCGGGTGCGAATTGATTTTGGTTCCACTGTCGATCCTGTCATGTTAGGTGCTCACGCGTACGGCAGGGCATGGCGCGCGTGGAGGCGATTGCCATTCGCTCGGGTGATGCAAACGTGATTCAAATGAGGTTGGAGATGAAATGCTAAACAAGCTCAAGGTAGTTTTCGTCGGTGGCGGCAATATGGCCAGTGCCATCATTGCCGGGGTTCTCGCCAACGGCGCTGACGCTAGGAACATCACTGTGGTTGATCCTGCAGACGACCTGCGGGAGCGCCTGACCAGGGAGTACGGTCTGCATACGCTGCCCGCCGCGGATCGGACGCTGAACGACACCGACGTCGTGGTCCTTGCCGTCAAGCCACAGGTCATGCGCGAAGTCTGTGAATCCTTACATGGATGCCTTGTCGATTCGCTTGTGATCAGCGTGGCAGCAGGCATCAGGCTGGCGGCGCTGGCAAACTGGCTTGGTGGCTGCCCGCGCCTGGTACGCGCGATGCCCAACACCCCCGCGCTCATTGGCCAAGGCATGACCGGGATGGCATCGGCGAAGACGCTGTCGTCAGCCGACCGGAAGATCGCAGATACCATTGCCAGTGCTGTCGGACAGGTGACATGGGTGGAGCATGAAGACCAACTGGATGCCATCACCGCACTGTCCGGCAGTGGTCCCGCCTATGTCTTCTACTTTATCGAGGCCATGGAACAGGCCGCGGAAAAAATGGGGCTGCCCGCCTGGCAAGGCGCCGCACTCGCGCGCCAGACGTTTTTCGGCGCCTCGGCGCTGGCGCGGGGCAGCAGCGAGGCAGTCACTATGCTGCGCCAGAGAGTGACGTCGCCGGGCGGCACCACGGCCGCCGGAATTGACGCCATGGATCACAACAACCTGAAGGCGGTGTTTGTCGACGCGATCCTGGCCGCTGCGCGCCGCAGTGTCGAACTCGGAGCTCGTGCCAACTAGTCCAGCGCAGTCTCTCGATCCTTGTGGGCCAGTGGCACTCGGCCCGGCTGGCGCAGCGCCATGGCTGCCAAGCGCGGACTCGCGGGACCGTCCCGCATGGGACGAGAGTGGATGGATGTCCATAAGTGATGGCGCCTGGATGCCAGCTGGAGGAGATTTCTCGAACTTCGGAAATCGAGCTGCGTTCAATACACAGCACCGCGCCCAGAGAATTTCAATTGATGTAATTATATAGCAATTAACCAGAACTAAAGGAAACCCACTCGCAACGTGTCGGCAATCCTGCTGCGGCTTGACCTGCACTCCCGTGCTGAATAGCGGGACCTGCAAGCCGCTTCTTACCTGCCCTTGAACGACCGCAACGTAACCCGGCCGACTGCACCTACCGCGTCAGCGGTTTAGTTCAACAACAGTTATCGGCAAGGACGCGGAGGCAAAAAAAGCCGCCCGCAGGTGGCCCTATTCATCACATGCCAACGAGCCGTTAGCTGCCGCGTGACCAACGACCTTCATCTGGTCGTTGGCAAGGCCAAGCATCCGCAGGGCTTCGTCAAAGACTCGCAGCGTCTCGTCCTGGCCAGCAAAATTAGGCGACAGCCCGGCGCGATCAGCCTGTACGCCGCGGAGCAGTTCATCAAGGCTGCCGGGCTTCTGCTGCTCGGCACGTTGCAGAAGCAGGTGCAGCAGGTAGACGCAGGCGCCTAGGCGTGGGTCTTGCGATTGAGTCATAGAGATGGTCTCCCTCAGGGCATGATGGGGGTGGTAAAGCGACCCCGAAATGGCAGGGCACCTGCCCCTCCGGATCCGGCGTGAACCGGTCGATAACCTGGGCTGTTCAGGCCCGCTCCAACCGATACCCGTAGTTATAGACCGTCGACACCACAAGACCATTCTTCGGCCTCAGCACGAGGCTCGAGCGCAGCTTGCTCACGTAGGTCGCGAGGGTCGCGTCGTACTTGCGGTCTACCCCGCCCCAGATCCGCTTGATCATCACGTCCTTCGACACGATCCGGCCGACGTTCTCGAACAGCATCAACGCCAGGTCAAATTCGCGCTGCGACAGCGCCACCTGCTTACCGTCCACCGTCGCCACCTGCGATCCGATATCGAGCGCGAACTTGCCGATCTCAACCGTTTTCGCGCGCTGCGTCTCCGGGTAGTACTTGCGCGCCTGCGCGCTCACGCGCGCAATCAGTTCACGCTCGCGCAGCGGTTTGATCAGGTAGTCGTCGGCGCCCTGGTTGAGGCCGAACACGATATCGTCTTCGCCGTCGTGCTGCGTCATCATGACAATGGGCAGCGTGTCGGCGAACGTCTCCCGCGCCCACCGCATGACCTCGATGCCTGATTTTCCCGGCACGTCCCAGTCGAGCAGAAGCACGTCCACACGCTGGGAACGCACCAGTTCCATGAAACTGTCCCCGTCGTGCCGCACTTCGGTGTCGTAGCCGGCCTTGCTCAGCCAGCCCTCCACCATGCCCGCCTGGGTCACGATATCCTCGAGTATTCCGACAATCATATTTCTTCCTATTTCAATGCGCCGACGCCGACGGACCGGCTCCCGCCCCGGGCCCGCCGGTGCCGTCGGGCCGGGTGACCGGCAAGTAAACAAAAGCCCAGTCGCTGTAGGCACCGCTATCAGTGAATCCGTCGTACGCGTCGGAAAAGCCCTGGCGCTTCAGCGGACGACCCTGAGCCTCGCTGAACACACCCATTACTCCGCCGTCCGGGGATTTTACGATGCCCCAATTCGCCGAGCCGGTCATCGGATCAGCGAACACGCGCCGCAAATGCCGCTGCGTCTGCACGGTGCGGCGATCCTCCAGCAAATCTTCGAGCGACGCAGGATAGCGACTGCCTCCCGCCGCATTGTAGTAGCCCTCGATCGCAGCACGAAACTGATCGCCGACAAACAGCAACTGGGCCTCGCGGTCCCGCTGCTGGACCGTCGTCCACACACGCGCCGCCTGGGTCATCCCGAGCCCCACCACGGCCAGCAACAACAACACGCCGAGATAGGCGATGCCGCGCTGCTGGCGCAGCCTCCCGCGCACGTTACCAGTTCTCATAGACGCTTCCATCGAGCGCGCGCCCCTTCGCGCCGCTCTTCACGTTGGCGATGCCGCCGATCTCACCCGCTTGCGAAATCCACGAGCCGCGCTTGCCGGTCAAGGGATCGAGCGGCACCTCGCGCAAGTAGCGGTTTTCAACGAGCGTGTCAAGCGAATCGGGATTGCGGCCGTGGTCCGCCCGGTAATCGTCGATCGATTGCCGCAATGTGTTCAGGTTGTGGCGCAACACGGTTTCCTTCGCCCGGTCGGTCTGTTTCAGATAGCCGGGCGCGACGAACGCGGTGAGCGCCGCGATGATTGCCATCACCACCAGCAACTCGACCAACGTGAAGCCGGCCGCTCGCCGCCTACCAGTGGTTGTACTGTATGCCATTGAGGCCCTCCTTTCGATTGGTCGAGCGGATGTCAAAGACATCTGCTCCGGACGAAAAAGACTTAGGATCGCTCGCGTAGCTGCGGGTTTCCCACATGTCCTCGGGCGCCTTGCCACTGCACTCGCACATCGGGTCCACAGGAATCTTGCGCAGAAAATAGAGCCGCGCGCCATTCGGCGATTTGCGGTCCTCGACGCCATCCACCAGCGCGCGCAGATCCGGCGGATAGCCGCTTGCATCGATGCTGCGCTCGATATGCCCCGCGTCGGCCGCCCGCTTGTAGGCGTCCAGCGCCGAACGCAGCACGATCAGTGAACGCCGCAGTTCGGCTTCGTCCGAGCGCCGCTTGACAAGGTCCGTCAGCGGCATCGCGACGCTCGCGAGGAGCGCCAGCAGCGACAGCGCGACAAGCAGCTCGATCAACGTGAAACCGTGCGACCGGGCACGTGTGGCAGCCGTCATGCGAGCCCCCTCGTGCGCGCCGTCACATGCAGCGAATCGGCATACAGGGCCGGCGCAGCATTGCGGTCGCCCGACATTCCCGCGACCAGCGACACAACGGAGCCGATCCACGCGCGCACGGCCGCCATCACGCCGCCTTGCTGCGGCTTGGCCGGCACTGCCCCCATGTTCCTGGTCGGCACGTCGTATGCCTTCGCTGCCGCGTCTGCGGGCGGGCCACCCGCGGTTGTGCGCTCGAACCCCGGTAGCATCGCGCTCCCGGCGCGCGTGCGCACCATCCCGAACCCTCGCCCGTCTGGCTTGCCCGCCGGCGCATCGGCAGCGCGGGCTGCCGGGTTCGCCGCCGGTTGCGCTGCCGGCTCCGCCGCGCCGGCAGCGGTGCCAGGCTGGGCAACCACACCGCCTCCGGCGCTCGTCCGCGGCTCGATGGGCGCATCGAGATCCGGGCCGCTGGCGGGGGTCTCCCGAGCGGGGGTCTCCCGAGCCGGTGCCACGGAAATGGAGTCGAGTGTCAGCGCCTCGGTGGTCACGCGCGACTCGGTGCCTGACAGGAACGTCGTTACGGCCGACGTCGGCAGGTCGAGGTTGCGCTCGATATGCGGCGTAATCAGCAGCACGATCTCCGTGCGCTCGTTGCTCCGGCCGTTCGAGCCGAACAGCCGTCCAATCCCCGGCAGCTTCGACACCCCAGGCAGGCCCGCTACGTTCTCGCTCTCGTTGCGCTTGACGAGACCGGCGAGAATCTGCGTTTCACCGTTCTTGGCCGTCATCAGCGTTTCCGCATTGCGCGTGCCAAGCGAGTAGGCGACGAGTCCCGTCTTCGTCGTTTCCTTCGACAGGATGCTGCTGACTTCCATGTTGACCTTGACACTCACCTCGTCGTCGAGACTGATGCGCGGCTCCACTTTCAGCATCAGGCCGACGTCCTGGTAGCTCACCGACTCGGTCACGACGCCGTTCGCGTTCGTCGTTGTGACGATCGGCACCCGCTCGCCAATCTTGATGTTGGCCTTCTCCATGTTTCGCACGCGGATCTTCGGGTTGGCGAGCGTCGTGGTCTTGCCCTGCTTCTGCAGCATGTCGATCGCCATCGCAAGCGCACCCGATTCGCTCGACACGCCGATCCGATCCCGATTGATGCGTATCAGGTCGCCGAGCGTCAGCAGCCCGCCGTCGACGCCACTGAGCGCGTTGAACTGGACCTTGCCGGGGTACTGGACGCCGAGATCAAGGCTGTCGTTCATATTGACTTCCAGCACCTGCACGTCGAGCGTCACCTCGGACTGGGGGATGTCGAGTCCCATCACCACGCGCTCCGCGACCTGAATCGTCTCGGGCGTGTCGCGAATGACGACCGCGTTCACCCGCTCATCGACGTACACATCCTTAGGCTTGATCATCTGGCGCAACGCGCCCATCACCGATTTCGCGTCGGCATGGGACAGGAAGAAGGTGCGGATCGCAAACTCCTGGTAGTTGCGCGCCTTCTCCGGCTGAGACGGATAGATCAGCAGCGTGTGCTGGTCGAGCACCTTCTTCTCGAGCTGGTTCGTGCGCAGCAGCAGGTTGATCGCGTCCTCGGCCGTCGTGCGCTCCGCCAGCAGCGTAGCGGGCTGATCGGTCTGCACGTCGCGATCGAACACGAAGTTCACGCCAGACACGCGCGAAATCACTTCGAAGACATTCGCCAGCGGCTGCGCGCGGAAATTCAGCGACACTGGCTTGCGCAGCGCGTCCGACAACTGGGGGCGCGCCGACCGGCTCGCCTGCGTCGAGCGCAGAAGTTCGTCGCGCACGCGTTTCGCCTGAGCGTGATTTGGCTGCTCGGCCAGAATCCGCTGCACGATGTCGAGAGATTCCTGCGGCCGCTCCTTGCCGAGGCGCTGCGCGCGCTCCAGGTCGATCGCCGCCTGCCGGCGGCGCTCGATCTGGGCAAGCTCCTGGCGCGCCTTGAAATTGCCCGCGTCCTCGGCAAGCACGTTGTTCAGGCGGTCGATCGCGGCCGTATAGTTACCCAGCGCGCCTTGCCGATCGGCCTCCTTGAGTTCCGCGCGGACGTAGTCCTGCCGGCTGAGCTCGACTTTCGTCGTCAGCTGGATGTCGTCCGGCGCGGTCTGCTTCTGTTGCTGCAGCGCGCTCAGCCGATCGGCGGGCGTCGCCGCGCCGGCGGCCGGTGCGGCGTTGAAAGGCAAACTCGCGCATCCGGCCATGGCGAGCGCCGCGAGCAAAATCAAAATACGGGTGGTACTTTTCATGATGTTGTCCGTCACACGGTCGATATTGAGGTCATGGATTCTGGCCCGGGGCGAGCAGCTCGAATTCCGTCTTGTCTTCGGCCACGATCACCGCGCCTTTCGGCCCCAGCGACTTGAGGCGATAGCCGTTTGCAATCTCGCGGCCTGGCAGCACGGCGTCGCGGACGTCGCAGCTCGCTTCGCAAAGCAGGAAGACCTGTTGCATCCCTTCCAGCACGACGACGCGCCGGCTGTTCTCGCGCCATTCTCCGGTCACCTCGAAGGGCGCCTGCACAGTCCGCTCGGGCTCAATCGGGGCATCGAGCGCCGGCGCTTCAGGCTCCGGCGCTTCGACAGGCGCGGGCGCGGCGGCGGGCGCGGGCTCCGCGCCGAGCGACGCCCAGCTCTGCGCCGGAAACACGTCGACGATCGGCTGGGCGATCTCGCCGGGGGTTGCCTGGCCTTCCTGCGCGACGCCCTGGCCGGCGGCGCACGCCACCGCGAACGCGAGCGCCGCGGCGAGACATGGAGAAAACGGTGCGCGCTTCATGTGTCCGGCCCCAGCAGGCTCACCCGCATATCAATGCTGATGAGCGGGTTCTCGATCTTGTCGCGCTCGATCGACACGCTCTCGATGCGCACCATCGGCTGATCCGCGATCGCCCGCATGGCCTCGCGCAAGCCCGTGTAGCTCCCGCTCGCCGCGATACCGATCGTGAGCCGCCGCAGCTTGCCCTTGGCTTCGATTTCGCGGCGATACGTCGCCTGTTCTCGCTCCAGCCCATGCTGCGCGAGAATCTGGAATATGGAGTAGGCCTGCTCGCTGTTTCTCAATTGCTGCACTTCCTGCAGCGTCATGCCGGTGCCGCGCGCCTGCGCCTGCAGCTTTGGCAGCGCGGCCAGCTCTTTCGCGCGCGCCGAGCGCTCCGCCTCTAGATGCGCCCTTTCAGGCTGCAGATAGCCGGCGTGCATGCCAAGCATGCCGACGCCCAGCGCGGCCGCCAGCATCCCCGGCGTGCCAAGCCGCCGCGCCGCGACGCCTGCGCCCCAGCGCAGCCGTGCGCAGAGCCCTGCCATATCGATGGCTTTCAGATTTTTCATGGATGCTCCAGACTCAGGCTGAAGTGGTAGATGTTCTTGCCGTCTTCCGCTTTGGTGCGGTGCTGCAGCAGGCCGATCTTGCGGTCCGGATGACGGTCGTTCAGGCGCTCGACGAAGATGTAGATATGCGAAAGATCCGCCGCGCCACCCTCGATACGCGCTTCGCGCCCGGCCTTCTCGACCGTCAGTGTCTGCAGGGCGATCTGCGGCGTCCAGGCGTGCTCGATCCAGTCGATGACCGGCAGCCCCGAACCGGTAGCGCTCCCCTGCTGCTCGGCCAGGATGCGCTCGATGCGCCGCTGTTCCGGCGTCATCTGCTTCTGCCGGAGCCGCTCCCGCTCGACGGTGCGCTGGCGCTGCTCGATGCGGCTCTCCGCGCTTTCGACCTCGTCGCGAATCTGGTCGACGTTCGACCATTCGTTCGAGACAAAGACGCCCGTCAACGCCGCGCAGCACAGCGCGATGGCCACCCAGGATGTCAAGCCGCCGCGCGCACGCACAAAATCCACATCGCCCAGGCCTTTCATGCTCCGCCCTCCGCCGACGTCGCCGCCCCCGCCAACTCCGCCGGCATGCCGTCGAGCAACGTGACCCCGGCCATGTCCGGCAGCGGCATGGACACACCGAACGTGCTCGCATACACCACGTCCGTAGCGCGCTGCCCGCCCATCAGTGCCGCGGCAGTGAGCCACTCCTCGATATGCCCGCCGCCGAGCCGCGGCAGCGTGATCGCATCGGCCCACTCTCCGGCGCGACGGAACAGGCAGGTGCCAACGCGCGGCTGCAGCAGCGCGAACCGATAGTCGTCACCGACGAGCCGCCGACCGTGCATGCACAGCGACGCCGACAACGCATCGCGGCAGCTGACGGTCCGCCAGCCCGCAGCGCGGCTCACGTCCGCTAGTGCCTCCAGCGTTGCCTCGCAGGCCGCCACCGCAAGACGCGCGCGACCGTAGGGCGCGTCCTCGATGCGGATGCGCAGCGCGCCGCGCTGCGCGCGCGCGGCGAACAGCGAGCGCGCGTACGCGTCCCACGCCGAGGCGGACAGCACGCCGTCCTGCCAGGGCACCACCACGCAGTGCGTCCACGGATACCCGACGATGATTTGCAGGCGGTTCTGCATCGGCAGACGCGCCCTCGGCAGATCGCCGAGCACGGCGGCGAGCGCATCGGCCGGGCGGCCGCCGTGCTCGACCACGACGCGGGGCACGCCGTCTCGCCGCAGTTGCCAGCCGGGCCCCGCCCAGACACGCAGTGTGCCGGCGTCCAGCACCACGACAGCGTTATTCCAGGGCGATCGCACGCTGCACCTCCTGAAACGTAGTCTGCCGCGCGCGAATCGCGGCTAGCCCTGCATCACGGATCGACTGATAGTCGACGCTATTCTCGAGCGCGCGCGCCCGTTTTTCGATCGATCGCTCCAGGAGCGCGGCCTTGATCTGCGCATCGAGCGTCAGCACCTCCGCCAGGCCGATCCGGCCGTGATAGCCAGTACCGCGGCAGGCTTCGCAGCCGGGGCCCGGCCCTACGGCCTGCTTGAGTTCCGCGAGCGGCGCATCGGTGAGATCGGCGCCACCCGCTTGCGCACCACCGCATCGCGTGCAGATCCGCCGCACGAGCCGCTGCGAGACGACGCCGTTGAGCGCCTCGAGGAACGTCGAAGGCTCGACACCCATGTAGATGAAGCGGTCGATCACGCTGAACCCGTCGTTCGCGTGAACGGTCGACAGCACGCGGTGGCCGGTGAGCGCCGACTGCACCGCGATCGATGCGGTTTCCTCGTCGCGGATCTCGCCGACCATCACGGTGTCCGGATCATGACGAAGGATCGAGCGCAGCCCGCGCGCGAACGTGAGTCCCTTTCGCTCGTTGACGGGAATCTGCAGCACGCCCTTCAGCTCGTATTCGACGGGATCCTCGATCGTGATGATCTTGTCGTCACCCGTGTTGACCTCGGATAGCACCGCGTACAACGTTGTCGACTTGCCGCTGCCTGTCGGCCCGGTCACGAGCATCAGCCCGTAGGGGAGATGCGCGAGCGTACGCACACGGCGGGCCGTGTGCGCATCGAAGCCCAGCACGTCGAGGCTGACATCGTCCCCGCGCTGCGACTTGTCAAGCACCCGCATCACCGCGTTCTCACCATAGGTTCCGGGAATGATCGAGACGCGAAAGTCGATCTCGCGGCCCTGCAAGACAACCTTGAAGCGGCCGTCCTGTGGCACCCGTTTTTCTGCGATATCGAGCGTGGACAGCACCTTGAGCCGCGACATCGTCTGCGCCGCTGCCTCGAGCCCTGGAATGTGGCGGATTGACTGCAGCACGCCGTCGATCCGGTAGCGGATCGACAGGCCGTCGGGCACCGCCTCCAGGTGAATGTCGCTAGCGCGGCATTGCAGCGCGTCGTAGAGCGTCGTATTGACGAGGCGGATGATCGGGCTCTCGTCCTTGGCAATGCTCGCGAGCGAGATCGACTCGATCGCCTGCGCGAGCGAGTCGCCCTGCGCATCGATCGTCATGCCATCCATTAGCCGCTCGTTCGATTCGACGTCGGCGAGCAGGCGTTCGACTTCGCCCGGCACGCTCATCGCGACGCAGACCGGCTGCGCGCCGAAACGCGCGAGCAATTCGTCCCGCACGTGGCGCGCGAACGGATCGGCGACGACGATGGACGGCTCACCGTCGATTTCCACCGGCAGCACGCGCAAGGTGAGCGCGTCGTGCAACGGCAGCAGGTCGAAGCGCGTCGGCGCGGTACGCAGCGTTTCGGGATCGACGGCGCTGATGCCGAGGCATGCAGCCACTTCGCCGAGAGACGATGGCTCTGCCGTCACCAGACCGCTCAGATACTCCACGTGCCCGACACCCGATGCTTCGGATTCCGCCTGCCAGCGTTGAAGGATGTTTTCCGGTTTCATTCAGTATTCTCCTGTTGAGCAGCGGGATCGCATGAGGCCGGCAGGCCCGCCTGCTATCGGATACTGCCGGCCAATTCGAAGATCGGCATGTAAAGCAGCAGGACCACCGCGCCGACCGTCGCGCCCACCGCAAGCATCAGCACCGGCTCGAACACCTTGCTGAGCATTTCTATCGATCGATCGAGCGCGCTGTCGTGAAACTGGGCGATGTGTTCGCACATGCCGCCAAGATCGCCGCTCTGCTCGCCGACGCGCAGCAGCCGCTCGGCCACCGACGTCGTCAGCGCATGATTCGACAACACGGCCGCCACCTGGCGCCCCGCGCGCAGCTCCGTCAGCGCGGCGGCAAGCCGCGGGCGGAAATGCTCGGGCAGGATCTTGCCCGCCAGTTCCAGTGCGACGATCACCGGCGTTCCGCCAGCGATCAGCAGGCCGACGGTCCGGTAGAACCGCGTCAGCGCGAAGATCGCACCGATATCGCGCACCTTGGGTATCCGCCACATCAGCCGCTGCGCCGCCCGTCTTGTCGAGGGCAGGCGCACCGCCATCACCGCGCCGACGATCGACATCACGACCATCGCGCCGACGAGCATCCCGTTCTCATCCAGCAGCTTCGCCCACCAGAGCATCGCCTGCGCCGTCGCGGGCAGTGTGCTCAGTGACTCGAACACCGCGGAAAAGCGCGGAATCACGAAGAACGCCATGAACAGCAAAATGCCCAGCCCGACGCTGATCACAACCGCCGGATAAATCAGCGCACCCGTCACCCGTTTTCGGATCTGCTCGATACGCACCTCATACTGCTGGTAGCGCTTGAGCACCACGGGCAGTTGGCCGCTGCCTTCCGACGACTCGACGGTCGCGACGAGCAACTGCGGAAAAACACCGGGCTGCCGCGCAAGCGCCTTCGACAGCGGTTGCCCTTCGTACATGACGGCCAGGATCCGGTCGATCACATGCTTTGCGCTCTTGCTCGCATCCGTCTTGTCGCGCAGCGCTTCGAGCGCCTCGATCAGCACGAGGCCAGCGTCGAGCAACGTCGACAGTTCCTGCAGGAACAATGCGAGCGCAAATTTCGGCGCACGGGCGCCGCGCCCGAATCGCGCATTGCGCCGGATGCCAAGCACCACCCCGCCAGCCGCGGTGAGCCGAGCGCGCACTTCGGTTTCGTCCACACCCTCCACCGTCTGCTCGGCGACCTTGCCGTTCGCGAGCAAATGGACTCGAAATTCTTCCATCGCTATCTCCGCCATCCGGCCAGCATCGCCGTGCTGGCCTCGCGGTTGCTCGTCAACCGTTGGTATTCGCGCCAGACCTTGGTCGCGTAGACCTTGCGCGCCGGCTGACGCGCCGGCGCCGAACCGGCGTTGTACGCGCCCACCGCGTTCCACGTATAGCCGTGCCGTTCGATGAAGTCCGCGAGAATCGCGGCGCCCGTGTCAATCGACGTGCAGGGCTCATCGATCAAGCGCTCGTGCGTGACGCCCGCCCTGAGAAGACGTGGCAGGTGCGAGCTGTTGATCTGCATCAGGCCGATGTCGTAAGTACCGTTGCGATTGCGGTTGAGTGCGCGGGGGTTCATCGAGGACTCCACCTTAGCGATCGCGGCGAGCAGCAAAGGGTCGATGCCGTGCCGCTCGCCCGCCTTCGTCCAGCAATCCTTGGCGGCCGCTCCGGATGCACACGCGGCGACCAATGCCGCCACCGCCAGCCCGCGCACCGCCTTACATACCGTATATGAGGTCTGCATCGATGCCGCTCCCGCCCACACGACCGTCGCGCCCAAGCGAAACGATTTCGGCTTCGCTGTCGCGACCGGGCAAATTCCATTGGTAGGCGCGTCCCCAGCCGTCCTTCGGCACCGCCTTCGCGAGATACGGGCCGTTCCAGCCGCCCGCGCTCTGCGGCTGGGCGGCGAGGGCGTCAAGCCCTTCGTCGGCACTCGGATAGCGGCCCGTGTCGAGCCTGAATTGCGTGACCGCGTCGGCGAGCGTCTTCATCTGCGCTTCGGTCGAGCGGACTTTCGCTTTGTCGACCTGGGAAAACAGCTTCGGGCCGACGTAGCCCGCCAGCAGCGCGATGATCAGCAGCACCACAAGCAGTTCGAGCAGCGTGAAGCCCCGTTGGCCTCTGCGCTTCAGTTTCAGATAGTACGTATTCACGTTGTATGCCCTCAATTAAGGTTCCGGTTCGTCTTGCCACGTCCTTGGGTTCCGGCGTGCCGTGCGATCGACGACAGATGAATCCGGCGCTTCGAAGCTGCATATTTAGCGAAGAGAAAACGTCGATCGATGACGTCATTTTCCAAGGGGGAGACACGTGCGGCAATCTTCATCAAAAGAGTCTCAACAAAGGTTTTAAAGCACGATGCAACTCCCCTGAAAAAGGCCGCACGCCCGAGGACGTGCGGCCGGCGTCAGCTTCTCGTTCAAGCCTTACTTGCTACATGCGCCGAGGCTCTTCCATACCTTGCCGGTGTAGTCCGCTCCGGTGCTCTGTGGCATGCCCGGCTCGTCCGTGGTCCACCAGCGTGCTTCATACATCTGCCCCTTGTGCTGGACCTTCGCGCCGCCGGTGTAGGCCGTGCCTTTCTTCCAGGCCGAATAGCACAGCGCGCCCTCGCCTGTGCCAGCATCGCCCGTCAGCTTGAACTCGCTGTTCTGCTGCATGAGCGTGCCGCCGTCCTTGATCTTCGACGTCGCAACGGCCATGTGATTGCCCGCACGCGCATCGCTGATGTCGACCGCGACGTCGCCTTGCATTTTCATCACGGCCGACTTCGCACCAACCATCTTGTTGGTGCTGTCGTAGACCTTGACGGTCACGTCCGTTTCCTTCGAGTGGTTGAGCTTCAGGAAGAAGTTCGCGGTCGCCTTGCCGCCCTGGATCTTGAACTCCGTGTTGTTGGACATCGTAAAATCCTCGTCGAGGCCGGGCGTCGGCTTCTCTTCGATCGACGTTTCCGTTCGCGTGATGTTGCTGCCCTTCTTTGCGAACACGTCATTCTTGCCGAGGCCCGGCTCGATCCGGCCATCATGCTGGACGCCCGCCATCAAGTTCGCGCCCCGCAGGCGGTTGATTTCCTTCGCGAGCAGCATCGGCCACTGATCCTTCGTACCGTTCGCCTTCGTCGTGATGGTGATCGTCGTCTTCATGTCCGCCACTTCGCCCGTCGACTTGAAGACGCGGTTACTCACCTTGTCGCCGACGCTCAGGTCTGTCGTCGGCAGGATGCTGCCAACTTCCGACCAATCCGGCTTGCCCGGGTCCGTGGGGCCGCTGCCGTCCTTCGTGACGTTGACATCGGCGACGTTGTAGAACATGCCCGCGGTGTCGCCGACATGCCACGTTGACAGGATCACGTGATAACCGCTGCGATCCGAAGGAATCGTGCAGCGGTGCGAACCGACTTCATTCGCGACCTTCATGCCGCCGTCCACCGTGCAGAACGGCATCAGATCGAACTGGTCGCGTGTGAGCGGCTTGTTCGCATTCCAGCCCTGCTTGGTGATGTAGTACTTGAAGTCCTTCGTCTTGTGAGCGGCGGTAAACGTCCACTTGAAGTCGTGGGTGCCTGGCTTCAGATTCTTGATCTTCCAGCGGTCGGCCGTCTGCTCGTCGAGCGGGCTGAACTGCGAAATGCCTGCGCTCGCGATCTGCCCATCCTGCGGGCCGCCGTTAGGGAAGCCCTGTTTGCCTTCAATACTCTGCGGCTCCCACTGGATCGAGCCGCAGGAGAAGTTTTCCGGCGCCTTGCCCGGATCGTGCTTGCTGCTGCACAGCATGTTGCGCGATTCGGGCATGGACATATAGCCGTGCGCGAATGCCTGCTGCGCGAAGAACATCGATGCACATGCCACCAGCGGCGACAGTTTGAGGAGCGTCTTTTGCGCTGACCGTATTTTCATCTGGATCCGATTCAATAAGAGTTAATCAAATGGCTTGGTTCATGTCCGACGATATGCCGCTGAGCGCCGGATTCGCGTATTCCTCAGGGTTCGATCGAAACGCGAAGTGCAGTGTGCCCAAACGACTCGACTTCCTGAATCTTCCTCAACGATCTCTCAAGGATCGGCGCGAGAGCGCTCCGTGCGAGCGCCAGGTAGCGCGGTTTCGCCAATCCATGCCCCGATTTATTTAGATTGCATTGAGATTGATTGCTGCCCGGCGATGAACCGAAAAGAATGCACCTGTCTCTTCAGACACTCATTTTCAACGCAAGGATGGCTACCAAATTGAAATTCAATCAACTCAATCCTGATGCAAAGACCGGGCGCAATTCGCAAGGCCGGACCCACACCGTTGCCTATGCAGCGATTGCGGCAGCCAGCTCGCTGTGTTTGGTCAACGCCGCTTTCGCGGCACCGGGCACGCCTAGTCTGAAAGCCTACGAAATCACCTCGCAGCCGCATGGCTTCGTCGAAATCGATCTGCAGAAGGCAGGCGGCGCAGCCCCCTACAAGGACATCGTCAAGCTGAACAAGAAGGTGGAAGTACCACTGCCCTTCGATATCTGGAGCAACGGGACGGCAGTGAAGGCGGTCGCCGTGGTCGACGGCGTGGTCGATCAGTCATCCGAGACCAAGCTCACCCCGGGCGGCACGCAGAGCGGCCAGGTGCTGGCCAACGTGAAGACGCCAGGCATCAAGAAGATGCAGGTTCGCGTGTTCGATGCAACCGGTGCGTCGACCGACAGCGCGCCGCTCGACGTGATGGTGTTCGACACCGTACCCGAGCTGGCCGACGACTTGCCGAACAACGCGGACAAGACCAACAAGCCGTTCGCGAACAAGTCGGGGTCCGTGGTTGGGTCGTACTACACGACGTGGTCAATCTATGCGCGCGATTTCACCGTCGACAAGGTCCCCGTCGAGAATCTGACGCACATTCTGTACGGCTTCGTGCCGATCTGCGGCGCGAACATCAATGAATCACTCAGGCCGTCCGGTCTGCCGTATCAGTCGTTGCTGAAGGCTTGCCAGGGGCTGCCCGACTATAGCGTCGCGATCCACGATCCGTGGGCCGAAATCGCCAAGACGCTGCCCGGTCAGACGGCGAAGTCACCGCTCAAGGGCGTGCTCGGTCAGATGATGGCCGCGAAGAAGCGCAATCCTGACCTGAAGATCCTGCCGTCGATCGGGGGCTGGACGCTGTCCGACCCGTTCTACGGCATGCACGACACCGCCAAGCGCAAAGTGTTCGTCGATTCCGTCGAACAGTTGATGCGTACCTGGAAGTTCTTCGACGGCGTGGATATCGACTGGGAATTCCCGGGCGGCAACGGCGCAAATCCGTCACTCGGCAACAAGGCGACGGACGGCCAGCTGTACGTGACGCTGATGAAAGAACTGCGCCAGATGCTCGACCGCGTGTCGAAAGACACCGGCAAGACCTATCAGTTGACGTCTGCCATCGGCTCACCTGCGGACAAGGTCGCCATGGTCGACTACAAGAACGCGACGCAGTACATGAACTACCTCTTCGACATGACCTACGACTACTACGGTGCGTGGAGCATGGAGGATCTGGGCCATCAAACCGCGCTGTTCGCGCCGAAGTCGCGCCCCGACATCGCGTACACGACCGCCAACTCGGTCAAAGCACTGCTCGCGCAGGGTGTCGACCCGAAGAAGCTCGTCATCGGTGCGGCGATGTATGGCCGCGGCTGGACCGGCGTATCGGGCTATACGGACAACGACCCGTTCACTGGCAAGGCAAAGGGCCCGCACGCTGGCCAGTGGGAAAAGGGCATCCTTGATTACAAGAAGATCGCCTCGACAATGGTTGGGCCCAACAACACCGGCATCAACGGCTACGAGTACCACTATGACCAGACGGCCGAAGCGCCCTACGTGTTCAACAAGAGCACCGGCGACCTCGTCACCTTCGACGATGCACGCTCGGTCAATGCAAAGGGTGAGTATGTGCGAGCGCACCAGCTGGGCGGCCTGTTTTCCTGGGAAATCGACGCGGACAACGGCGACATCCTGAACGCGATGCACAAGGGGCTCGGCCACGACGACAATGGCGGCAGCGTCGCGAATCGTCCGCCGATCGCAAACGCCGGCACCGGCATGACGGTAACGGGACCACGGACGGTCTCGCTCGATGCTTCGAAGTCGCGCGACCCCGAAGGCGGCAATCTGACGTTCAAGTGGGAACAGATCCAGGGCGATCCGCTGAAGATCGGCAACGTGACGAGCGCCAAGGCGACCGTCGATGTGCCCGAGGTCAAGCAGGATACTGCATACAAGTTCCGCGTGACCGTCAAGGATCCGGGCGGCCTGACCGGCACAGATGAGGTGATCGTGACGGCCAAGGCGAAGGACACAGTCGAACCGCCGCCGGGTGAGAACCGTCCTCCCGTCGCGCAACTGACCGGCCCGACGGTCACCGAGGCGGGCCAGGCCGTGATGCTGTCAGCCGAGAAATCGGCCGATCCGGACGGCACCAAGCTGACGTTCTCCTGGACCGTGCCGTCGGGCATCACTGCCAATGCGACCGGCGCGAAGCTGAGCTTCACCGCGCCGGAACTAAGCAAGGATCAGTCGTTCACGTTCACGGTGAAGGTTAGCGACGGCAAGCTTTCGTCGACCGCCACGCACACCGTGCTCGTAAAGGCAAAGCAAGTCAGCGGCGGTGAAGGCGGCGCGGGCGGTGGCAGCACGGGTGGCGGTACGGGTGGCGGCAAGTACCCGGCGTACAAGGCCGGCACCCAGTACCAACCGGGCGACACCGTGTCGAACCTCGGCAAGCTGTACCAGTGCAAGCCGTTCCCGAACAGCGGCTGGTGCTCGGGCGCACCGAGCGCGTATGAACCTGGCAAGGGTTTCGCATGGAACGACGCCTGGACACTCCGCGGTGACGATGGAAACAGTGCCGGCAGCGGTGGCAACGGTGCCAGCGGCGGCAGCGGTGGTGCCAGCGGTGGCAACGGTGCCGGCGGCAGCACAGGGGGGGAAGCCGGCAATGAACACGCGCAGTACAAGGAAGGCACCAAGTACAACGCGGGTGATGTCGTCGCCAACAATGGCAAGCTGTATCGCTGCAAGCCGTTCCCGTACACCAACTGGTGCTCGATGGCCGCATGGGCGTACGAACCCGGCAAGGGCACGGCGTGGGAGCAGGCGTGGGAGGTGCACAAGAAGTAACTGAACCCCGTAGTCAGGACCGGCGCGGAATTCGCCCAGGCGGATTCCCGGCCGGCTAATCAACTGGCAATCCCAGCAATCCCACGACAGATTGCCAACAAAGCCCTCGCTCCGCGCGAGGGCTTTGTCGTTTGACGGACGGCACATCGGGCCGGCTGCGCGCTATTCGTCCTCGAGCATGACGGGAGTGGTTCTCGGCATGCGAATCGTGAAGCTGCTGCCCTGCCCCAGCACCGACGACACCGCCACCGCGCCACCATGACGCCCAACCACCGCCTTGACGAACGGCAAGCCGAGCCCCACGCCGCGGCTGGCATCATGACACGAGCCGTCGACCTGGAAGAACGGTTCGAACAGGTGCGCGAGCGCGTCCTCGGGGATGCCGATACCCTGATCCTTCACGCTGACCGTCACCCACTGCGCATCGGCTTCAATCCACACATCGATCCTCCTGCCTTCATCCGAGTACTTGATCGCGTTGTCGAGCAGATTGACGAGCGCGCGCAGCAGCATGTCGCGATTGGCTAGCACGAATACGTCGTCGCCTGCGTAATGCGGCCCCTCGACCAGGATCCGCTTCTCACCGCTGCTGTGCCAGACCTGATCGACCGCTTCGGTCGCCAGATCGTTCAGCGCAACCGGCACGTAGGTGCTCGGGTCGAGATGTTCCGCCCGCGACAGCTGCGTGAAGTTCTGCGCGATGCGCAGGCTGTAGTCGACGAGCTTGTGAAGGTTGGACAGGAACTCGGTATCGGCGCCCGCGTCAGCATGGCTGCGTTCATTGAGCAGAGACAGCACGGTCGAAAGCGGATTGCGCAGGTCGTGCGCCATATGGCGCAGCGTCAGGCGGTCACTTTCCACCGCGGCCTTGATATTGTGGATGTCGACGAGACAGATCATGCTGGCAGATGCGCCCGGTTTGTCGCCGTCTCCGATTGGCGTCACCATCATCAGGTGCGCGCGCGCGTTCCACGTCAGCTCGACAGAATGGATCTGGCCGCTCGCCTTTGCCCCCAGAATTTCACTGCGCGCCATCTCGAGCACCTGCTCCACCCCGGCCGGAGCGTCGCCAGCCCCGTCGATCGCGTCGAGCATGGCCCGACCGCTCTCATTGCAAAGCAACAGCTTGCCCTGCTGCTCGACGAAGATCGGATACGGCAGCGTCTCGATCATGCCGACATAGGCCGTCTGCCATTCGCGGATCTGCTGCATCGCCTGAGCGACTTCGTCCGCCGCCGGCGCGATGTCCGCCGCGCCCGACGGCTTCGCAGTCGACAGCGCGCCGATCAGCCGTTCGCTGACAAGGCTGCGCAGCACACCGTATTCCTTGAGCAGGAAGTCGCGCAGGCTGCCCGCCCGGCGCCAGCCGCAGACAGCGAAGATGACACCACATACCGCGAGCGGCGGTCCAAGCGGCAACCAGTACGCCCAGCGCAACAGCAGCAGTGATTCGACGGCAATGAACGCTGCGAGCCACGCGAATGAGCAGGCGTACATCAGCCAGCCCCGCACCAGCACGCAGATCAGCAGCATCCCCAGCGCCAGAATGGCGCTCGATACCCATTGGACCACCACAGGTTCGCGCAGCAGCACGTGGCCGCCGAGCAGCGCCTCGGTCATCATCGCCTCCACTTCTACCCGGTTCAACTGATCGGCGCGCGACGACGACAGGTTGAAGGTGCCCGACAGATCCGACATCGCGTCACCGACGAACACGAGCCGGCCACGCCAGGTCGACGCCGGAATCCGCCCCTTCAGCACGTCGACGTAGGAATAGCGATCCAGATCGAAATGCGTGGGCAGGAACAGCGCGAGCGTGCCGGGTTCGACATGCCCCATCGACGTAACGTGATCCTGCACGAAGCGCCGCACGTCGCCGAGCGGCAGCGGCACGCCGGCCAGGCGAATCGCCTGCAGGGCGACGTGCGGCAGTTCGGCGCCGTCGCCGCAGCAGCGGACATACGGCACAATACCCTGCACCAGGTGATCGCTGCCCACCACCACGCTGCGCTGTCCGACGGCTGCGGCCGCGTGTGCGAGCAACGGCGTAGGCAGCACCGTCCCGGCGTGTCCCGCACCGGCGGTAAACTGCGCGGGAATCACGACCCGTCCCTGACGTGCCATCGCCTCAGCCAACGCTGCATCACCCGTGCCCGGGCTCATCATCGTCAGGTCAAGCACGACGCTCGACGCGTCGCCGAGGCGATTCAACACCTGCGCGTGAGATGTCCGTGCGTAGCTCGTGCCAGCACCCAGCTCACTGACAGTCTTGCGGTCGATGGCGATCACCGCCACCTGGCGATGCTCGCCACGGTCGACATGCGTCGCGACGAGATGCCAATACAAACGATCCAGCGGAGAGAACAGCGCCTCTGCCGCCGGCGTGCAACTGATCGCCGCCAGTACCACCACCACGGCCGCCAGCAGCCACCCCGCCAGCGGTGTGGCCTGCGCCCGGCCAAACCATCGTTTGAGCCATTCAGTCATCTGTTCCCCGGATTGTCTTGCCCAAATCTTTTTTTTTCGTTCGCCATCTTGCGCGCGGCGACAACGCTTCTTTTCAAATCATGCATCCACCGCCCCATTTTGGTGCAGCCCTGCGCGTACAAGCGCGCACCGCATCGCCTCCCCGGAGGCATGTTCCTTCAAGGCCGAGCACACTGAAGTAGTGTGCGGCAGACCGAGCGTATTGCCCTCGCCGGCAGCGGAGGCCCGCCATTCCCCTATTCCCCTATTC
>NZ_LZZU01000072.1:0-88542 GCF_014170355.1 Cupriavidus sp. UME77 | reverse complement strand
CCCCTGCCCCTGGCACTCAAACCGGCCCCCAAGCCCCGCCTCCCAGCGTCCGGCCGGCACAACCTGCCGCGCGACCGACAGCCGAACGCGCGCATCGATATGCGTCGCCCTCCCGGCAGTCAAGTTTTCGCCGAATCTGACGTTAGCAAGGACATGCGGAGCGCATCGCCATGGCGCATCCCATTCGGCAGATCAGACCACACGTTCCAGTCGCGGAGGGGGCATCCATGCCAGCTCATTTTTTCCGAAAAATTTATAAGATTATTCGTATAAATGCCAATCGGAACCATTCCATTTTCGCCCTTTTAACAAGGGGAATTCCTATACCCCTCAGTAGCATCAATACGGTGGATAGCGGCGAATTCCGCAACCTGACCTAACAGATTAGTGCAAAAAAAGGGTTGGGAAAACTCGGATTATCTTGATTGTTTTTCCCAACCTTGGGAAATAAAGTTCCCAACGAGCACGCAGAAATTTCCCAATGTGCTTCAAGTTAATGACCAACAGGAGATCACGATGAGCACGTTTGCAAGCACCGGCCGCGCCGCCTCCCACCGCTTCGCGCTCCGGCTGCCGTTGGCCTTGGCGAGTGCTTTGCTTTCGGTATCCGCGTGGGCCGCGGATGGCGTGATCTACTTCCGGGGGGCCATCTTCGCGCCCCCCTGCAATACGCAAATCAGCACGAGCGGGACCGCCTCGATCAGTTGCCCGGCGAACGGCGCCCATTCCGCGGAGTCTGCCTCCCTGCCGCTGCTGCCTGGCCGGGCCGTCCAGCTGGCGACCGCGCGCGCCTTTGTCGTGCCCGTGCAATTCTCGGCGGGCCCTGGTGGCGGCAACAAGCAGGGCTATGTCGTGGTGACGGAATACAACTGAGCGGCCTGTCCCTCGAGCCACGCCAGCTCATCCTCGTCGAAACCCGCCGCGCGGCGCGCCGCCAGGTTGAAGGGCGGCCGCAGGCGCGGTGCCTGGTAGCGCGCGGCCAGCTCGGCGTAGGTGGCAACGGGGTCCAGGCCACGGCAGGCGCATAGCCAGCGGTACCAGCGGTTGCCGATGGCTACGTGACCCACCTCGTCGCGCAGGATGATGTCGATGATGGCAGCGGCCTCATGATCGCCCGCGGCCGCGAGCTTGGCGCGCACTGGCGGCGAGGCATCCAGCCCGCGCGCCTCCAGCGTGCGCGGCACCAGCGCCATGCGCGCCAGCACATCGCCGGCGGTCTTGTCCGCCATCTCCCACAGGCTGTTGTGCGCCGGAAAATCGCCGTAGCGCGCATCCAGCGTGGCCAGGTGCTGCGCGAGCAGGCTGAAATGCAGCGCCTCCTCGTCGGCCACGCGCAGCCAGTCCAGGTAGAAGGCTACCGGCATCGCATCGAATCGCCAGAGGGCATCCAGCGCCAGGTTGATCGCATTGAACTCGATATGCGCGAGCGCGTGGATCAGCGCCGCGCGGCCGGCGGGCGTATGGATGGACCGCCGCCGCTCCACCCGCTGCGGCGCCACCAGTTCGGGCAGCGGCGGTCGGCCGGGCAGCGGCAGTTCGGCCGCGATCGCCTCGCCGATGCCCAGGGCCTCCGGCGCCATGGCCTCGGCCGCCAGCCGCATCCGGCGCGTGGCCGCGGCCTTCTCGTGCGCGTCGCTCAGGCACAGGATGGCAAGCGCCTGACGGCGCAAGGACGGCGCAGCCACGCCGGATAAAGCGCCGGGCGCGGCACCGCGATCGGGGTCAGGGGCGCCAGGAGACGCGGCATCGGGTAGGTTTGCTGGCATAAGCGTAAAATCCGGTTTGCCGCCATTGTAGGGCCCGGCAGTTGGCATCCTATGCCAGCAGGCCCGGCCACGACCCTTTAAAGCCCGGCGGCAAACCCCATATACCCATACGAACTTGTGCAGGAGACCCCATGGCGCTTTACCAGCTCGGCGACGTTGCCCCCACCATCGATCCGGATGCCTACGTGGCGCCGGAGGCCACCATCATCGGTAACGTGACGCTCAAGGCACGTGCCAGCGTATGGCCAGGCGTGGTGATCCGAGGCGACAACGAGCCGATCGTGGTGGGCGAGTCCAGCAACGTGCAGGAAGGCACCGTGCTCCACACCGACCCCGGCTGCCCGCTGACCATCGGCGACAAGGTCTCGATCGGCCACCAGGCCATGCTGCACGGCTGCACCGTGGGTGAGGGCTCGCTGATCGGCATCCAGGCGGTGATCCTGAACCGTGCGGTGATCGGCAAGGAGTGCCTTGTCGGCGCCGGCGCCGTGGTCACCGAAGGCAAGGTGTTCCCGGACCGCTCGCTGATCCTCGGCGCGCCGGCCAAGGTGGTGCGAGAGCTCACCGAGCAGGACGTGGCCAACCTGTATCGCAATGCCGAGACCTACGCCACCCGCCAGGCCATGTACAAGACACAACTCAAACGCATCGACTAAGCGACCAAGGCGCCGCGCCAGCGGCTCCGAATTACCGACGGATCATCGTGACTGACACCACCACCCCTGACACCCTGCAGAAATTCCTGTTCGACGCGGCCCCCGTACGCGGCGAGCTGGTACGCATGCAGGCCACCTGGCAAGAAGTGCTGCGCCGCAATCATTACCCCACCCCGGTGCGCCGGCTGCTGGGTGAAATGATGTCGGCCGCCGCCCTGCTTTCGGCCAACCTGAAGTTCAACGGCGCGCTGGTGATGCAAGTGCACGGCGATGGCCCGGTGCGCATGCTGGTGGTGGAGTGCCTGTCCGACCTGTCGATGCGAGCAACGGCCAAGCTGGCCGAAGGCGTGACGCTGGCCGACGACGCCACGCTGGCGGATCTCGTCAACGTCAGCGGCCACGGCCGCTTTGCCATCACGCTGGACCCGCAGGACAAGCTGCCCGGGCAGCAGCCATACCAGAGCATCGTGCCGCTGGCCGACGAGCATGGCCCGATGACATCCATGACCGCCGTGCTCGAGCACTATATGCAGACGTCCGAGCAGCTCGACACGCGGCTATGGCTGGCCGCCGACGACAAGGTTGCCGCAGGCATGCTGCTGCAAAAGCTGCCCTCCTACGGCGGCACGCTGGAAGGCCACGCCGAGCGTGAGCCCGCGCAAGTGGGCGAAACCGGCGCGCCGCTGGCGGACACCGCCCGCGCGCAGGACCTCGACACCTGGGACCGTGCCTGCCAGCTCGGCGCCACGCTGAAGGACGCCGAACTGCTGGCCGAGACGCCGGACACCTTGCTGCGCCGCCTGTTCTGGGAAGACCTGGAAGCCACCGGCCTGCGTGTGTTCGAGCCGCTGACTCCCCACTTCCAATGCTCGTGCTCGCGCGCCAAGGTGGCGGGCATGCTGCAGAACCTGGGCCGCGTGGAGATTGAAGACATCCTGGTGGAGCGCGGCGAAGTGGAAATCCAATGCGATTTCTGCGGCCAGCAATACCACTTCGACCCGGTCGATTGCGCGCAGCTGTTCACGCCGGTCCCTGTGGCTACCGGCGCCGGCGACGGCGCGGGCCAGCAGCACTGAGCGTGCAGCGCGCGGGACGGCGATGCGAACGACGATGCGAGCCACGATGGGAAGCGCGACGGCAGGAACCTTTCTGCCCCGCGCCGGGGTCCAAGCGTCAGCGCCCCACCAGAATCAGGGAGTCATCATGTCCGCTTTGTCCTCTCACCCGTGCGCCACCATCAGCGCCATGCTGCTCGGCGCCGTGCTGGCCTGCGGCGGCTGCGCCCAGTTGCCGCGCGACCTCAACGGCTCGCCGCCGACTGCCCGCCTGGCGCCCAACGGCGTGCCGCCGCCGCCCGTCACCGCGGAAGATATCCAGAAGATCGGCGAGCTGAACCGCCAGGTACTGCGCGAGCAGGATGCCGCGATTGCCCGCCAGCAACAGGCGGAAGCCATGGCGCGGGCGGCAACCTACAATGCGTATCCCTCCCCTAGCTGGAACCTGTACTACGGCGGCTGGGGCGGCGGGCACTGGGGCGGCGGAGTCGGATTCAGCAGCCCGGGATACCGGGGCTGGGGCTACGGTGGCTATCCGTACTGGTGGTGAGCAGCGGTAAGCAGCCGACGAAACTGGTGCAGCAAGCGACCAAGGACGCGAGCATGCTTCATCCATGCCGTTGCGGAGCAACGGTGGCAGACGCTACGAGACAGAAACGAGACAGAAAACGGGAAAGACGCCAGCTTAGTGGCGATTGAATGCCGGGGAGTTCGCCGGCGGCGGCAGCGGCGGCGTGGCGCTGACCTTGGGGGCCGGTGCCACGAACTGCACGAACACCTCGCCATCCTTGACCATGCCCAGCTCATAGCGGGCACGCTCCTCAATGGCGCCGGTGCCATCCTGCAGGTCCTTCACTTCCCCTTCCAGCTTGGCATTGCGCAGCTTGAGCGCCTGGTTGTGCGCGCTCTGTTCCTGCACCTGCTTGTCCATATCCCACACACGCAGCCAGCCGCCCTTGCCCAGCCATAGTGGATACTGAATGGCAAGCAACAGCACAAACAACAGCAACGAGATCAGGCGCATGGATTCTGGCGCTTAAGCAAAAGAAGGGAAGTTGCGTCATGCGCCGGCCGCGGCATGGTGCGCGGCCGGCGCATGGCACGAGCTTAGCGCAGATTGTAGAACGCGCTCTTGCCCGGGTAGCTGGCGATATCACCGAGATCTTCCTCGATGCGCAGCAGCTGGTTGTACTTCGAGATACGGTCCGAACGCGACAGCGAGCCGGTCTTGATCTGGCCGGCGTTGGTGCCCACCGCGATATCGGCGATGGTGCTGTCCTCGGTCTCGCCCGAACGGTGCGAGATCACGGCCGTGTAGCCAGCGCGCTTGGCCATTTCGATGGCGGCGAAGGTTTCGGTCAGGGTGCCGATCTGGTTGATCTTGATCAGGATCGAGTTGCCGATGCCCTTTTCAATGCCTTCCTTCAGGATCTTGGTGTTGGTGACGAACAGGTCGTCGCCGACCAGCTGCACGCGCTTGCCCAGCTTGTCGGTCAGCACCTTCCAGCCTTCCCAGTCGCCTTCGCCCATGCCGTCCTCGATCGACACGATCGGGAACTTGTCGCACAGGTTGGCCAGGTAGTCGGCGAACTGGGTCGAGGTCAGCTTCAGGCCTTCGCCATCCAGGTGGTACTGGCCTTCGGCTTCGTGATAGAACTCGGTCGCCGCGCAGTCCAGTGCCAGCAGCACGTCTTCGCCGGCACGGTAGCCAGCCTTCTCGATGGCCAGCAGGATGGTGTTCAGGCACTCTTCGTTGGAAGCGAAGTTGGGGGCAAAGCCGCCCTCGTCGCCAACCGCCGTGGACATGCCCTTGTCGGACAGGATCTTCTTCAGTGCGTGGAACACTTCAGCGCCGCAACGCAGGGCTTCGCGGAAGCTCGTTTGCGACACCGGCATGATCATGAATTCCTGGATGTCCAGGCTGTTGTTGGCGTGCGCGCCACCGTTGACGATGTTCATCATCGGCACCGGCATCTGCATCGCGCCCGACCCGCCGAAGTAGCGGTACAGCGGCAGGCCGGCTTCTTCGGCAGCGGCGCGGGCCACGGCCATCGACACGGCCAGCGTGGCGTTGGCGCCAAGGCGGGCCTTGTTGTCGGTGCCGTCGAGGTCGATCAGGGTGCGGTCCAGGAAGGCTTGCTCGGAAGCGTCCAGGCCCATGATGGCTTCGGAGATTTCGGTATTGATATGCTCGACCGCCTTCAGCACGCCCTTGCCGAGGTAGCGCGACTTGTCGCCGTCACGCAGCTCGATGGCTTCGCGCGAACCGGTGGATGCGCCCGACGGCACTGCCGCGCGGCCCATCACGCCGGATTCGAGCAGGACGTCGCACTCGACCGTCGGGTTACCGCGCGAGTCGAGAACTTCGCGACCGATGATATCTACGATTGCACTCATGGATTCCTCTTGGACTGTTGATGCTTGATGACTTCTTACTACACGGGCGCCATGCCCCGGACTACCGCTGGCTACAGCTGACTGAGCCGACTAACGCTCAAGCGCCTTCCACCACGATCATGTTCATGCGCGCGGCATGCTCGCGCGACGTGCGCGCGGCGCGGTATTCCTCGCTGTCGTGGAACGACTTAGCCGCGTCATAGCTGGGAAACTTCAGCACGACCACGCGCGTCGGGGCCCAGTCGCCCTCGAGCTTCTCGGTCTTGCCGCCGCGCACCAGTACCTCGGCGCCATGCACCTTCATGGCATGGCTGGAGAGCACTTTGTACTCTTCATACTGCTGGGGATCGGTGACATCGACGTGGGCAATGATATAGCCGCTGGCCATGGCGTATCTCCGTGAGTTCTTATGATGTTGATTCTACTTGGCTGATCATGGCCGCCTGATGACGGCCATGACCGCGGTGGCACGGCAAGCTCAGGCGCAAGCCGCCGGCCAGCCGAAATTGTCTTCCAGGAAGCCGGTGCGCTTGACCAGGGTGTCCAGGTCCTTGAGCACCGACAGCAGTTCCTTCATGCGCGACAGCGGCACGGCATTGGGGCCGTCCGACATGGCCTTGCTCGGATCCGGATGGGTTTCCATGAACAGGCCCGCCACGCCAACCGCCACTGCGGCGCGGGCCAGCACCGGCACGAACTCGCGCTGGCCGCCCGAGCTGGTGCCCTGGCCACCCGGCAGCTGCACCGAGTGGGTGGCGTCGAACACCACTGGCGCGCCGGTCTCGCGCATGATCGCCAGCGAGCGCATGTCCGAGACCAGGTTGTTGTAGCCGAAGGAAACGCCGCGTTCGCAGGCCATGAAGCTGTCTTCCGGCAGCCCGGCCTCGCGCGCGGCATCGCGCGCCTTGTCGATGACATTCTTCATGTCATGCGGCGCGAGGAACTGCCCCTTCTTGATATTGACGGGGCGGCCGCTCTGCGCGCAGGCACGGATGAAGTCGGTCTGCCGGCACAGGAAGGCCGGCGTCTGCAGCACGTCGACCACGGCCGCCACCGGCTTGACCTCGTCGATCTCGTGGATGTCGGTCAGCACCGGCACGCCGATCTCGCGCTTGACGGTGGCGAGGATCTCGAGGCCCTTCTCCATGCCCAGGCCACGGAAGGTCCGGCCCGACGAGCGGTTGGCCTTGTCGAACGAGGACTTGTAGATAAAGGGAATGCCGAGCTCGCTGGTGATCGCCTTGAGCTCACCGGCCGTATCCAGCGCCATCTGCTCGGACTCAATCACGCACGGGCCGGCGATCAGGAAGAAAGGCCGGTCCAGGCCGACGTCAAATCCACAGAGTTTCATCGCTAATCTCCTGCTTGCGGTGCCGGGGCTTAGCCCGCCTTCTTCTGCTGGCTGGCCAGCGCCGCTTCCACGTAGGCCTTGAACAGCGGATGGCCATCGCGCGGGGTGGAGGTGAATTCCGGGTGGAACTGCACGCCAACGAACCACGGGTGCAGGCTTTCCGGCAGTTCCATCATCTCGGGCAGGTCTTCGGTCGGTGTACGCGCCGAGATCACCATGCCCGCCTTTTCCAGCGTCGGCACGTAGTGATTGTTGACCTCATAGCGATGGCGATGGCGCTCGTTGACTTCCGGACCATAGATCTGGCTGGCCTTGGTCCCGGCCTTGACCGGCACGCGCTGCGCGCCAAGGCGCATGGTGCCGCCCAGGTCGGATTCGGCGGAGCGCTGCTCAACCTTGCCTTCGCGATCCACCCACTCGGTGATCAGCGCGACCACCGGATGTTCGGTTTCCAGGTTGAACTCGGTCGAGTTGGCATCGGCCATCGCCGCCACGTGGCGAGCGAACTCGATCACGGCCAGCTGCATGCCCAGGCAGATGCCCAGGTACGGCACCTTGTTCTCGCGAGCGTACTGGATCGCGCGGATCTTGCCTTCCGTGCCGCGCTTGCCGAAGCCGCCCGGGACCAGGATGGCGTCCAGCGGCTTGAGCACTTCGAGGTGACCCGATTCGAGCTCTTCCGAATCGATGTACTCGATGTTCACGCGGGTGGCGGTGTGCATGCCGGCGTGGCGCAGCGCTTCGATCAGCGACTTGTAGGATTCGGTCAGGTCGACATACTTGCCCACCATGCCGATGGTGACCTCGTGCTGCGGGTTTTCCTGGGCATTGACCAGGCGCTGCCACATGGAGAGATCGGCCGGCTTCGGATCGATACGCAGTTCCTCGCAGATCAGGCGGTCGAGGCCTTGCTCGTTGAGCATCTGCGGGATCTTGTAGATGCTGTCCACATCCCACACCGAGATCACGGCTTCTTGCGGGATATTGGAGAACAGCGAAATCTTGGCGCGCTCTTCGTCCGGAATCGGGCGGTCGGCGCGACACAGCAGCGCGGTCGGCGAGATACCGATTTCACGCAGCTTCTGCACCGAGTGCTGGGTCGGCTTGGTCTTGAGCTCGCCGGCGCTGGCAATGAACGGCACCAGCGTCAGGTGCACGAAGGCAGCGTGGTTGCGGCCCATGCGCAGGCTCATCTGGCGCGCGGCTTCCAGGAAGGGCAGCGACTCGATGTCACCCACCGTGCCGCCGATCTCCACCAGCGCGACGTCCGCCTTGCCACCGTGGGACGCAGCCGCGCCGCGCTCGATGAAGGCCTGGATTTCGTTGGTGATGTGCGGGATCACCTGCACCGTCTTGCCGAGGTACTCGCCGCGGCGTTCCTTGCGGATCACCGATTCGTAGATCTGGCCCGTGGTGAAGTTGTTCGACTTGCGCATCTTGGCCGAGACGAAGCGCTCATAGTGGCCAAGATCGAGGTCGGTTTCCGCACCGTCTTCCGTGACGAACACTTCGCCATGCTGGAAGGGGCTCATCGTGCCGGGATCGACGTTGATGTAGGGATCTAGCTTGAGGAGGGTGACTTTGAGGCCGCGCGACTCGAGAATGGCCGCGAGCGAAGCAGCAGCGATGCCCTTGCCGAGAGAAGAGACGACACCACCGGTGACGAAGACGAATTTGGTCATAAACCGAGCTTGCCGGGGAAATCGGGATTATACATGAGAGGCCGCCTGCTGCAGCGCCGCATTTGCGACAAGTCGCCTTGCCCGGCAGCCGCTGAGACGCTTTCGCCGCTTCGCACTCGCGTCCCCGCCCCCGCCCTATCCGGCCCCGGCTACGGACGCGCGCAGGCAGCGCCATCGCCCCGCATCTGCCCGACCAGATCGCGGATCAGCCCGGCAGTCTGCCCGGGCCGCTCCATCGGATACAGGTGCCCGCCCTCGATAAAGCGCAGGCGCTCGCCCACCAGCTTGCGCGTGGCGCCGAGCCCGCATTGCCGGACTTCGCGCGAGCGCGTGCCGGCGACAAAGCTGACCGGCACCGGCGCGCCGCGCGCCACGCGCGCGCCCAGGCTGGTGGGCAGCGTGCGGTAGATCTGGTACTCGATCTCGCGCTCGAAGCGCAGGCGGCGCTCGGCGTCGTTGCCGGTCGGCTCCGTGCCATGCATCGCATAGTCGCGCAGCACTTCCTCGTCCCACGACGCGAACACCGGCTTGGAGCGGAAATGCTCCCACACCGCATCGGCATCCGGCCAGTGCGTGCGCCGCCGCCGGGTCGCGGCGGCCGGGCTGGGCCGCTCATCCAGGCCGAAGCGCTGACCGGCCTTGAGCAAGGCGGCGCGCCACCCGGCAATCACGGGCGAATCCAGCATCACCACACCGCGCACCCACTGCGGGCGGCGCAGCGCGGCCATCAGCGACAGGAAACCACCCAGCGAATGCCCCACCAGCCACACCGGCTCGCGGTACTTCTGCTCGATAGAATCCAGCAGCTCATCGACCAGGTGCGGCCACTCGCGCGTGACCGGGAATTTGGGGTCGTGGCCATAACGGTCCACGGCGCGGATCTCGAATTCGTCTTCCAGCATTCCGAACAGCTTGCGGTAGGTGCTGACCGGAAAGCCATTGGCGTGCGAAAAATGCAGAATGTCGCGCATCGGCGTATTCGCAGTGCGCCCTCAGTCCTGCGTGCCGGCACGTTCGCGCGTGGCGCGCACAGGCTGGCCCCAGCGGTCGGCCGCGCCCTGGCGCGCCAGCGGAAACTCGGCCGGCGCGTTGGCATCCCACTCGGGATCGTTGATCTCGCCGAAGACCTGGCGCAAGCGTTGCCCCCAGGTATCGCGGATCATGCGGAAGTAGGCGTTCTTCTCGTCGATATTGACAAAGCGGGTCACACGCAGCGAATCGCCTTCGTAGACCAGCAGGTCCAGCGGCAGGCCCACCGAGATATTCGACTTCAACGTGGAGTCCATCGAGATCAGCGCACACTTGGCGGCCTCGCCCAGCGGCAGCGTCGGCTCGACCACGCGATCGATGATGGGCTTGCCGTACTTGGCCTCGCCGATCTGGAAATAGCAGTTCTCGGGTGTGGCCTCGACGAAATTCCCGGCAGCGTATACATGGAACAAGCGCACGCGTTCGCCGCGGATCTGGCCGCCGAAGATCAGGCTCACATTGAACTCGATGCCGGCCTCGCGCAGCGCGTGGGCGTCGTGCTTGTGAACCTGGCGCACCGCATCGCCAACGATGGCGGCCGCCTCGAACATATCGCGCGCCGTCCACAGCGAGCGCTTCTCGTCGCGGCCCTCCGCCAGTATCTGGCGCACCGCCTGGCTGATCGCCAGGTTGCCCGCGGTCAGCAAGACCATCACGCGGTCGCCCGGCTCCTCGAACACGGTCATCTTGCGAGCGGTAGAGATCGCATCGACACCGGCATTGGTGCGCGAATCGGATAGGAACACCAGCCCGGCATCCAGCCGCATGGCTACACAGTACGTCATGATCTTGTCTTGTAATGGTGCACATTCACGCCTGGCGCATCGCCAAGCCAGTCGACTGGGCCAAGGCCGCATTCTAGCGCCGCGCCGGTGCGCCCGGAACCTTGCGGCGCGCCCGTTTCTGGTGCACGGCGCACCACTTCATTCACTGCAACGGCGCAATGGCGATCTCGACCGCCAGCCGCTCGCCGCTGCCGCCTTCGCGAACCCCGCGCACCGGTGCAGCCATGCGATAGTCGCGCCCGACCGCCAGCCGGATATGGCGCGCGTCGCTCAGGCAGCCGTGGGTCACGTCGATGCTGCACCACAACTCCTTGCCGGCATCCACGCAGACATCGGCCCAGGCGTGGCTGGCCAGTTCCGACGCGGCCGGGTCATAGAAATAGCCGCTGACGTAACGCGCCGGCACACCCAGGGCCCGGCAGCATGCCACCATCACTTGCGCCTGGTCCTGGCAAACCCCGCTGCCGAGCGCGAACGCGTCGCTGGCCGAGGTGTCCACATCGGTGCTATCTGACTGGTAACGCACCCGCCCGGCGATGCCATTGGCCAGCGCCAGCAGCGCGGGCACCGTCGCCCCCGCCGCCAGGTAGGGCGCGGCAAAACGCACCATCTCCGGCTTGGCGGCGGTCAGCGGCGTGCCGCCAAGGTAATACAGCGGCGACACACGCGCCTCGCCAGCCGGCGGCGCATCGCAGAAAAACGGCCCGTCCGCATCGATTGGCGGCGTCACATCGACCACGCCGCTGGCCTCGATCACCAGCGTATGTGCTGGCCCGGCCATAGTGAAGCTGTGCACGATATTGCCGAAACCGTCACGTGCCTCGGACAGGTTGCCGGGAACGGACAATTTCCACTCCTGCACGGCCTGCAGAGGGCCCGAGCGCGGCGCGAGCCGCAGTTCGTGCACGCTGCGCAGGACCGGCTCGGCGTAACGGTAGACCGTCTTGTGGTGAATCTTGTATTTCATGATGTGGCGAGGCCGGCACAACCTCCCCACTTCTTATAGGTCAGGCAGCGAGCAGCGGCACGAGGAAATCCCGGCTGATGCCGTTGCCGAGGTCGCCGATGCGCTCCAGGAAACTGGTCAGGTAAGCATGCAGCCCGACGGCGAAGATGTCGTCGATGCGCGCATATTTCAAATCGGCGTGGAGTTTACCAGCCTGGCGCTCGGTCTCCGAAGAAAGGTGGTTGCGCACCAGCGCCAGGATCGACACCACCTCGTCCATGCTGGACACCAGCGAGCGCGGCATGTCAGGGCGCAGCACCAGCAGTTCGGCCACGCGCTCGGGCGTGATCACGGTGCGATACACCTTGCGGTACACCTCGAACCCCGACACCGAGCGCAAGACAGCCGCCCAGTGATAGAAATCGTTGGCGTCGCGATTGGGATCGCTCTCGTCGACCGTGCTGGCCTGGAACTTCACGTCCAGGATCCGCGCGGTATTGTCGGCGCGTTCCAGGAACGTGCCCAGCCGCATGAAGTGGAAGGCATCGTCCTTGAGCATGGTGCCGAACTGCACGCCGCGGGCCAGGTGGGAGCGGAACTTCACCCACTCGAAGAACTGCGAAGGATCCTCGCGCAGCACGCCGTCGGCGATCATGCGCTGCACGTCGAGCCAGGTGGTGTTGATGGTCTCCCAGACCTCGGTGGTCAGCGAGCCGCGCACGGCGCGGGCGTTCTCGCGGGCCGCGCGCAGGCAGCTCATGATGGACGAGACATTGGTCATGTCGCGCACCATGAAGTCGATCACGTCGTCGCGCGTGAGCAGGCCGTACTTCTCGTCGAACACCTTGGTCAGCTCGGAGATATCGAGCATGGCCCACCAGCCTTGCTCAGCCACTTCCGCGGATTGCGGCAGCAGCGAAGTCTGGTAGTTCACGTCCAGCATGCGCGCGGTGTTCTCCGCGCGCTCGGTATAGCGCGCCATCCAGAACAGATGGTCGGCGGTGCGGCTAAGCATGGTCAGTCCCCTCGTACAGCGCTGTTCGCCCGCGCGCCGCCGGCAACGCGGCGGCCAGCGCAGGAATCACAAACAATCCTTGCGTGCGCCGCGCGTCAGCGCTCCAGCACCCAGGTGTCCTTGGTGCCCCCGCCCTGCGAGGAGTTGACCACCAGCGAGCCTTCGCGCAGCGCAACGCGGGTCAGCCCGCCCGGCACCATGCGCACATCCTTGCCGGACAGCACGAACGGACGCAGGTCGATATGGCGCGGCGCGATCCCCGACTCGACATACGTCGGGCAGGTGGAAAGCGCCAGCGTGGGCTGCGCGATGTACTGCTCGGGACGCGCGCGCACGACCTCGCGGAACGTATCGATCTCCGCGCGCGTGGCGGCAGGCCCCACCAGCATGCCGTAGCCGCCGGCCCCGTGCGTTTCCTTGACCACCAGTTCGCTCATGTGGTCCAGCACGTACTGCAGGTCGTCCGGGCGGCGGCACATGTACGTCGGCACGTTGTTGAGGATCGCTTCCTCGCCAAGGTAGAAGCGGATCATGTCGGGCACGTAGGGATAGATCGACTTGTCGTCGGCCACGCCCGTGCCAATGGCGTTGCAGATGGTGACATTGCCCGCGCGGTAGACCGAGAGCAGCCCCGCCGCGCCCAGCGTGGAATCCGAGCGGAACACCAGCGGGTCGAGGAAGTCATCGTCGACCCGGCGGTAGATCACGTCGATGCGCTGCGGCCCCTGGGTGGTACGCATGTAGAGGTGCTCGTCCTGCACGAACAGGTCGCTGCCCTCGACCAGTTCCACGCCCATTTGCTGCGCCAGGAAGGCATGCTCGAAGTAGGCGGAGTTGTACATGCCGGGCGTGAGCACCACCACCGTGGGATCAGCGATGTTCTGCGGCGAGACGCCGCGCAGCATGTCGAGCAGCAGGTCGGGATAGTGCGCCACCGGCGCCACGCGATTGCGCGCGAACAGGTCCGGGAACAACCGCATCATCATCTTGCGGTTCTCCAGCATGTAGGACACGCCGGAGGGCACGCGCAGGTTGTCTTCCAGCACGTAGAACTCACCCTCGCCAGCGCGCACTACGTCGATGCCCGCCACGTGGGCGTAGATGTCACGGGGCACGTCGATGCCGAGCATCTCGGGGCGGTACTGCGCGTTGTTGTAGATCTGGTCTGGCGGGATCACGCCGGCGCGGATGATGTCCTGCCCGTGATAGATATCGTGGATGAAGCGGTTCAGCGCCGACACCCGCTGACGCAGCCCGCGCTCGAGCGTCGCCCACTCGCTGGCGGGGAAGATGCGGGGAATGACGTCGAACGGGATGGTCCGCTCGGTACCGCTGTTCGACTCGTCCTTTTCGCCGTAAACGGCGAACGTGATGCCCACGCGCCGGAAGATCAGGTCAGCCTCGGCGCGCTTGTTGCCCATGGTGCCTTCGGACTGGCGCGCCAACCAATCCGCGAACTGCTTGTAGTGCCCCCGCACGGCACCTGCCGGCAGGGACTCGCCCGCGTGGATTGCTGCTGCCACGCCATCTTGCCAATCGAGCATCTCGTCGAAAAACCGCGCCGCCATGATGGCCGTTCCCCCATGATTTGGGTGCCGCCCCAACTGCCGGCTATCCCGTTTTGATTGGCTTGTTGTTCCCGGCACAGCACCTTGAGATCACCACCCGAGGCCCGGCGGCTTGGCCGCGGACCGTCTCGTCATGCTTCGAAGTGCTGTCCCTATAGGATACCTATGACCACGAAAGCCGCAAGCGGCAGGCGTTCGCGCCATCAAACATGGATAAGCAAGATGTCTGCCAGCCTTGGCTTCGGGCCGGCGTTGGCATCGGTTCAGCGGGCGATCGCCACCCCCTTTTGTGCCTGCACCCCGGCCAGGATGCGCTGCACCAGCGCCTCCGGCGTCTGGCGGATATCGAGCACCAGGGCGTCATTCGGCTCCTCCAGGGTATCGAACTGGCTCTGCAACAGGGCGGGATTGAAGAAGTGCTCGCTGCGCTCGGCCAGGCGGCCGCCAATGACCGCGGCATCGCCCTTCATGTAGACAAAGGTCACGCCGCCGTCGGCGGGCGTCAGGCGGTCGCGGTAGGTCTGCCGCAGCGCGGAACAAGTAAAGACGTGGGTGCGCCCCTCGGCGCGAGCCGCATCGATCGCCGCGCGCATCGCGGCCAGCCAGGGCCAGCGGTCGTCGTCGGTCAGCGGGATGCCGTTGTGCATCTTCGCCTTGTTGGCGGCGCTGTGGAATTCATCGGCGTCGTGGAAGCCGCATTGCAAGGTCTTGGCCAGCAACTGGCCAACCGTGGTCTTTCCGCTGCCGGAAACGCCCATCAGGATGTAGATCATGTCTGCTCCAATGATCATGTTCGGATGGTTTTCCCATCCTTGTCGGTAGTCCCCGCGCCGGCCGCTGGTCGGCACCGCAAGCGTTCAGCCATGAAGCCATGATAGGACCCGCATGGGCCGGCTCGGGGTCGTCTCCGCCAGCCATCGGCTGCCGGGGACACAAATGACACAAATTTAAGGGGCGCTGCCTATTGTGCGACGGCCGCGCCCGTTTGGACAGCGCCGGGCGCGTCGGCCTCGGAGAGGTCCAGCGCGCTGCCGCCCTCCTCCGCGATCCGCGCGTTGCGGCGGAACAGCCCGAACAGGCCCCGGCCAACGCTGAAGTTCGTGAAGGCGTCGTCCGGCAGCACAGCAGAAGCACGCGTCGCCAGGTCGCCGTCGCCATCGGCAGCGCCGAGCCATTCCAGCGTGCCCGCCACGGCGTCCACGCGGATCCGGTCCCCGTCACGCACGCGCGCCAGCGGGCCGCCGGCAAGCGCCTCAGGCCCCACATGAATGACCGCCGGCACCTTGCCGGAAGCGCCGGACATGCGGCCATCGGTCACCAGCGCAACCTTGTGGCCGGCGTCCTGCAGCGAGCCCAGCACCGGGGTGAGACGGTGCAGTTCAGGCATGCCGTTGGCGTTGGGTCCCTGGAAACGCACGACCGCGATCATGTCGCCCGTGAACTCGCCGGCTTCGAACGCGGCTTGCAATTGCTCCTGCGAGTCAAAGACGCGTGCCGGTGCTTCGACCACCCGATGCTCGGCCGCCACAGCCGACACCTTGATCATGCCGCGGCCAAGATTGCCTTGCAGCAGGCGCAAGCCACCCTCGGCGGAGAACGGCTCGGCCGCGGTGGCCAGCACCGTGGCATCACCGCTGACAGCGGCGCCGTCGCGCCACTGCAGCACGCCGTCGATCATCACGGGCTCTTGCGTGTAACGGGCCAGGCCACGCCCGGCCACGGTTTCCACGTCCTCATGCAGCAACCCGGCGCTGAGCAGTTGGCGAATCACGTAGGCCACGCCGCCCGCGGCGTGGAAGTGGTTCACGTCAGCCGAGCCGTTGGGGTAGACCCGTGCCAGCAGCGGCGTAATGCGCGAGAGACGGTCGAAATCGTTCCAGTCGATCAGGATGCCCGCCGCGCGCGCCATCGCCACCAGGTGGATGGTGTGGTTGGTCGAGCCACCCGTGGCCAGCAGGCCGACCACGGCATTGATCACCGCGCGCTCGTCCACGATATGCGCCAGCGGCAGGTAGTCGCCGCCCCGCGCCGTCAGGGCCAGCGCACGTTGGGCCGCGGCGGCGGTGAGCGCGTCGCGCAGGCCGCTGTCCGGATGCACGAAGGCCGAGCCCGGCATATGCAGGCCCATGATTTCCATCAGGAACTGGTTGCTGTTGGCGGTGCCGTAGAAGGTGCACGTGCCGGCCCCGTGATAGGCCTCGCATTCGGCCTCCAGCAAGGCTTCGCGGCCCACCTGGCCGGTTGCGTACAGCTGGCGCACGCGCGCCTTTTCCTTGTTGGACAAGCCCGTCGACATCGGCCCGGCCGGCACGAACACCACCGGCAGGTGGCCAAACTGCAGCGCGCCCATCAGCAGGCCCGGCACGATCTTGTCGCACACGCCCAGCATGACAGCGGCATCGAAGGTGTTGTGCGACAGCGAGACCGCCGTGGCCATCGCAATGGCATCGCGCGAAAACAGCGACAGTTCCATGCCGGCATTGCCCTGCGTGATGCCATCGCACATCGCCGGCACGCCGCCCGCCACCTGCGCCACGGCGCCGACGGCACGCGCGGCCTCCCGGATCACGCCGGGATAGCGCTCGTACGGCTGGTGGGCCGACAGCATGTCGTTGTACGCGGTGACGATGCCGAGGTTGGCTGCGTGCTCGACCCGCAGCTTGAGCTTGTCATGCGCGGGCAGCGCGGCCAGGCCGTGGGCGAGGTTGGCGCAGGACAGCCCGCGCAAGGGGCCCAGCTCCTGCTGGGCGCGTTCGCAGCGCGCGAGATAGGCGGCGCGGCTGCGCTGGCTGCGCGCGATCACGCGCTCGGTGACGGCATGAACTTCGGCGTGGAGGGCTTTTGACATTGGGGAGTTCCTGGTCGTGATGCCTGATCGTATCCGGGAGGACTGGGGGACTGATGGACTAGCGGGCGCCGGCTGGTGCTATTGTTTGTAGATTTTCTACATTATATCGAAAGCCAATTCGAAAGCACCATGCAGACACGTCACAAAGCGCTTTATTCATGGCAAATTTAGCGCACATAGGTGAAATCCCTAGCTGACCGTCACGCTGAAGCCGCGATGACCCCGCCTCTGATTATGTAGAATATCTACATGCCGCTCGATCCGTCGAGCCACGGACTCCGGGGCCAAAGCCAGAACAATTCCCCGGCACAGACAGCCCATCCCTGCCCTACCATGCGCGACCGAATTCTTGCCGTCTACGACACGCTTCGCCCCTCCGAACGCCGCCTTGCCGACTATGTCGCCCGCCACGGCGCTAGCGTGATCCGCTTGTCGATGCCCGAACTGGCCGAGCGCGCGGGCGTGTCCCAGCCCACCATTGCGCGCTTTTGCGCGGCGCTGGGCTACGACGGCTTTCGCGAGTTCAAGCTCCAGTTCGCCCAGAACGTGGGCGGTGGCACGCCCTTCGTGCACCAGGACGTCAAAGCCGAGGACCGCCCCGCCGATATCGCCGGCAAGGTGTTCGACCGCACCATCGCCACCCTGATGACCGTGCGCAATGCACTGTCGGCAGACCAGATCGAACATGGCATCCAGCTGCTCGCCGCGGCCAGGCGGATCGAGTTCTATGGCTGCGGCAACTCGGGCATCGTCGCCCTGGATATCCAGCACAAGTTCTTCCGCCTTGGCATGCCCACGGTGGCCTATTCGGACTCGCACGTCTTCAGCATGTCGGCGGCGCTGCTTGGACCCGGCGACGTAGCCGTGCTGGTCTCCAACAGCGGGCGCACATGGGACATGCTGGCCGCCGCCACGCTCGCTCGCGCCAGCGGTGCCAGCGTGCTGGCGCTGACCCACAGCGGCTCGCCGCTGGCCGCGCTGGCGGATGTCTGCGTGTTCTCGGACGTGGAGGAAGACAGCGAGGTCTACACGCCGATGACCTCCCGCATCTGCCACCTGGTGCTGGGCGACGTGCTGGCAGCGGGCGTCGCCCTGGAGCGCGCCGACACTGTCTCTGCCGGCCTGCAGCGCGCCAAGGCGCACCTGCGCGAGCGCCGCATCGCGCAGGCCGAGCCCGCGCATCTCAGCGAGGCGCAGGCGGCGCCGCGCGCCAGTAGCGCCGCGCGTGCTGGCGGTAAGCCTGCAGCGCGTAAGACTCGCCGCGCGTCGTAAGCTGGACCGCGCCGGTCTCGTCGCTGCGATAGCGGGCGATCTCGTGCGAGCCGTAGCGGTCCCAGATCTCGGGCCGAGGATGCCGGTGGCGGTTGCGGTAGCCCACCTGGAACAGCGCGACCTCCGGCGCCACCACGGCCAGGAACGCCCCGCTCGATGAGGTGTTGCTGCCGTGATGCGGCACCTGCAGGAAGTCCGCGCGCAAGTCTTGCGTGGACAGGCGTGCCAGCAGCGCCGCCTCGTCGCGCCGGCCGATATCGCCGGTCAGCAGCAGGCTGCGCGCGCTGCCTGCCACCTTGAGCACGCAACTGCGCGCATTGCTGTCGATGGCGGCATTCTGCGCGATGCCCGGCAAGGGATGCAGCATGGCAAAGCGCACGCCATCCCACTCCCACTGCTGCCCCGCCTCGCAGGGCCGCGCCTGCAGTTGCGCAGCGCTCGCCGGCGGCACCAGCAGCCGATGTCCCGCCGGCGCGCCCGATAACAGGCTGTCCACCGGCAGCGCCGCCATGATGTCGCGCGCACCGCCAGCGTGGTCCGCGTCTTCATGGCTGATCACCAGCGTGTCCAGCCTGCGCACCCCCGCGCCGCGCAGGAACGGCACGATGTCCCGCGCGCCGGCACTGTTGCCCAATTCGCCACGCGCGGCGCCCCAGCCGTAAGCCGGCCCGGCATCGTAGAGCAGCACGCGCGAGCGCGTTTCCACCAGCACCGCCGTGCCCTGCCCGATATCGATCGCGGTGGCGCGAAACTCCCCGTGCGCCACTGGCTGCCGCCCCGCCAGCACCATCGGCAACAGCAGTACCACGCCATGCAGGCGCGCGCGCACGCCACAGGGCACGGGCGCCAGCAACAGCAGCGAGCCGAGCACCGCCAGCGCCAGCGCTACCGGCCCGGCGCGCGCGGCCTGCCATACCGCCCACGGCGGCGCCGACAGCCACTCCAGGCCCAGCACCAGCCAGTGCAGCAGCAGATGCGCGGGGCCAAGCAGCCAGCCCGCCAGCGGCGCGGGCACCGCCGCCGCCAGCAAGGCCATGGGCGTCACCAGCAGGCTGATCAGCGGGATCGCCGCCGCATTGGCCAGCGGCGAAATCACCGAGACCTGCTGGAACAGCAGCAAGGTCATCGGCACCAGCCCGATCGTGACGGACCATTGCGTGCGCGCCGCCTGCGCAAGGCTGGCGCGGACACGCTGCCAACGCGCCGGCGCGGACTGGTTTGCCGGTTGCGCCGCGGCCAGGAAGATCACACCCACCGCGCCGAACGAAAGCCAGAACCCGGGCGACAGCACCGCCCAGGGGTCGAGCCCGATCGCCACGAACGCCGCCCAGGCCAGCACCAGCGAGCCCGGCGGCGTGCGCCCGCTCCATAATGCCAGCGCCGCCACCACCAGCATCGACACGGTGCGCAGCGCCGGCACCTGCATGCCCGCCAGCAGTCCGTAGACGAGGCCCGCGATCACCGCGCCCACCAGCGCGGCGCGGCGCGCCGGCCACCACAGCGGCAAAGGCCGCGACAGCCATCGCCCGAGCCCGAACGAATGCCGCCACAGCCAATAGACGAAGCTGGAGAACAGGCCGGAAATCATGGTGATATGCAGGCCGGAAATGCTGATCAGGTGGCCGATGCCGGTGCGCGTGAACAAGGTCCAGTCCCGCTGCTGGATGCCGTGCTGATCGCCCACCACCAGCGCCGCCAGCACCGGGGCGAAGCGGGCATCGGGTGGCAGGCTTTGCAAGACGTGATCGCGCACCTGCGCCCGCCATCGCGCGATCCGCCACGCGAGCCGTTCGCCGACAGCGTCCTGCGGCTCGCCGATGGCATCGCGCACGTAGCCAGTGGCGCCAAGCCCGGCCGCCATCAGCCAGAATTCGTAATCGAAGCCATGCGGGTTGGCCAGGCCATGGGGCTGCCGCAAGCGCACGGTGAAGACGTAGCGCTCGCCCGGCCGCAAGCCGGCCGGGGCATCCTCCCAGCCCAGCAAGACGCGGGGCGGCATGCCCGCCGCATCGTCAAGCGCGAACACGAAGCGCTGGCCGCGCGCGGCCTGCGCCGGCAGCCCGGCCACCACGCCACTCACCTGCAGGTCGGCCCCTTCCAGCCCAGGCGCCAGCCGCTCTGCCAGACGAGCCTCGGCGCGCCACGCCGAAGAGCCGAAACCAGCCAGCAGCGACATTACGATCCAGGCCACCCGCGCCCAGCCAGGCCGGCACGTGCGCAGGCACAGCGCGAGCGCGGCCGCCAGCAGCCCGGCAGCCGCCAACATCCACACCGTGCCGCCACGCGGCAGCGAGCCTTGTTGCTGCAGCCACCAGCAGCCCGCCACGAAGGCGAGCAAAAACAGACGCATGCGGACTCCCCCAACGGGTAGATGGGATATCGGATGCGTCTGCTTATACGGCCGTTACCGGCCGCCAGACTTGTCAGGATGAAACGGGTTGGTTTCCGATTGCTTCGGCCGGGGCCAATGCAGGCACTGCAGGCAATGCCGAGGGGAACATGGTTGACGCGAACGCGCCCAGCCGCGGCAAGGCCGCCACGGAGTTGCGCCACATCGCCTGCGCCAGCGGCGCGGCATCCAGCCCGCGCAACTCGCCCAGCACGCGCGCCACGCCGGCCACTTCGGCGGGCGTGTTGCGCGCCTTGTGCTGCTCGCCGAACTGGTCGTCGGACAGCCAGGCGGGCGCGATGTCGGGTGCGTCGGTTTCCAGCACGATGGCATCGAGCGGCAGCTCCGCCGCCAGGCGCCGGATCTGGTTGGCGCGACTGAAGGTCAGGTTGCCGCCGAAGCCCAGCTTGAGACCCTGGTCGATAAATCCGCGCGCCTGCTGCACGCTGCCGTTGAAAGCATGGGCAATGCCCTGGCGCACGCCGATGCGGCGCAACTGGGCCGCCACCTGGTCCTGCGACTTGCGCACATGCAGCAGCACCGGCAAGTCCAACTCGCGCGCAATCTTGAGTTGCTCGGAATAGATCCAGGCCTGGTGCGCGGCATCGAGGCCGGGCACGAAGAAATCGAGCCCGATCTCACCGATGCCGACGAAGCGCGGATCGGCCAGCGAGGCTTGCGCCTCGCTGCGCAAAGCGTCCAGGTCGGCCTGCCCCGCGCCCGGCGTGCACAGGGGATGGATCCCCAACGCGTAGACGCAGCTGGCGTGGCGATGCGCAAGCGCCCGCACCGCGGCAAAGTTCGACACGGCTACCGCCGGCAGCACGATGCCCGTCACCCCCGCCGTGGCAGCGGCGGCGGCAACGGTGTCACGGTCGGCATCGAATTCGCCGGCGTCGAGGTGGCAATGCGTATCGATCCACATGGCAGGTTCCGCTGGCGCCCGGGCGCGCTCAGCGCTCGCGGTGGATATGCCCGTCGCGCAGTCGCAGCACGCGATCGCAGCGGCTGGCCAGGTCGAGGTCGTGGGTCACGATGACAAAACTGGTGCCCAGCGTGCGCGACAGCTCCAGCATCAGGTCGTAGACCCCGCCCGCGGTATGGTCGTCCAGGTTGCCGGTGGGCTCGTCGGCCAGCACGCAGGCCGGGCCGCCCACCAGCGCGCGGGCGATCGCCACCCGCTGGCGCTCGCCGCCAGACAGCTCGCCGGGCCGATGCTGCGCCCGGTCGCCCAGCCCCACGCGCTCAAGCACCGTCATCGCCGCCGCGCGCGCCTCGGGCTGGCGCAGCCCGCGGATGCGCATCGGCATGGCCACGTTATCCAGCGCGGTGAACTCGGGCAGCAGATGGTGGAACTGATAGATGAAGCCCAGCTCGCGGTTGCGCACGATATTGCGCTCGCTCTCGCGCAGCGCGGTGAAAGGCCGGCCCTTCAAGGCGACCCGCCCGCTGTCCGGGTTGTCGAGCCCGCCCAGCACATGCAGCAGCGTGCTCTTGCCGGAACCCGAAGCGCCCACGATGGCGACTTTCTCGCCCGCATCCACCCGGACATCCACGCCCTTGAGCACGGTCACGTCCAGGCCGCCCTGGCGGAAGCGCTTGGTCAGGCCTTCGGCCAGCAGCACCGGCATATCCGAGCCGGCCTTGCCAGCGGCGTGCGCGGCATTGCCGGCCGGTGCGGCGTGCATCAGGGTTTCACTCATAGCGCAGCGCCTCCGCCGGGTTGACGCGGGCGGCACGCCAGCTTGGGTAGAGCGTGGCCAGGATGGACAGCACGAAGGAGACGATACCGATGGTCGCAATGTCGTTCACGCGGGGATCCGAGGGCAGTTCGCTGATGAAATAGATGTCGCGCGGCAGGAACTGCACATGCAGCAGCCGTTCGATAAAGGGCACGATCACATCGATGTTGAAGGCGATCAAGGCGCCACCGGCAACCCCCGCGAGCGTGCCGATAAAACCAATGGCAACGCCCTGCACGATAAAGATCTTGGTGATCGAGCTCGGCTGGGCGCCCATGGTGCGCAGGATGGCGATGTCAGCCTGCTTGTCCGTCACGGTCATGACCAGCGTGGACACCAGGTTGAAGGCCGCCACCGCGATGATCAGCGTCAGGATGATGAACATCATGCGCTTCTCGGTCTGCACCGCGGCAAACCAGTTGCGGTTCTGCTTGGACCAGTCCCGCAGGTAGAGCTCGCCCGAGAGCGTGCCGGCCAGTTCGTCTGCTACCTGGGGGGCGCGCTGCATGTCCGTCAGTTTCAAACGCACGCCGGTGGGCCCGGCGAGGCGGAACATGGCTTCGGCGTCGCGGATATTGATCAGCGCCAGTGCGTTGTCGAACTCGAAATGGCCGGACGAGAACACGCCCACCACCGTGAACTGCTTGAGCCTCGGCAGCACCCCGGCCGGCGTGATGGTGCCCTGCGGCACCACCAGCGTGACCTTGTCGCCCACCTGCACGCCCATCGCGTTGGCCAGCTCATTGCCCAGGGCGATGCCGAACTCGCCCGGAAGCAGGCGCTCCATGCTGCCGCCCCGGAACTGCTTGCCGATATCGGAAACCTTGGGTTCTTCCGAAGGCTCGACCCCGCGCAGCAGCACGCCGCGCACGGCGTCCTCGCGGGTCAGCATGGCCTGCGCGGCCACATAGGGCGCTGCACCGATCACTTCCTTGTTACGCATCGCCTCGGCGGCGGTCTTCTGCCAGTCGGGCAGCGCCCCGGGGCCGACCACCTCGATGTGCGACAGCACGGAGAGCATGCGATCGCGCACTTCTTTCTGGAAACCGTTCATCACCGACAGCACCACGATCAGCGCCGCCACGCCCAGCGCAATGCCGAGCATGGAAATCATCGAGATAAAAGAAATAAAGGTGTTGCGGCTGGCGCGCTTGCTTGCGCGGGTGTATCGCCAACCGATCTGCCACTCGTAAGGAAAGTTCAAGAGGGTTCCTGTTGTTAAGGAGAAACGCCGGCGCCACACCGCCGACGCCGCTGATGACTTGCTGGCCGCTCACCCGGGGCGCCGCTCGCGCCACTGTCGCAGCCGGGCCGGGGACGATATTTCCGCCGCCAGCCAGCCGCAAGTTTACAATCTCGGCACCATGATGACGCACCTGACCCTGATTGTGCCCTTTTCTGTCCCGCCCGGCGCCGCGATCGACGCCGACGGTGGGGGCAACGACGCCATGCTCGAAGCCCTGCTGCGGCAATTGGAGTTGCCGGCGCTGGGAAAGTTGCTCACGCGCGCCAGCCCCGGCCCGCGCGAGCGACACGACGACCCCTTCCTGCGCGCGCTGCCGCATGAGCGCTGGCTGGCCGGGCGCGCCGGGCTCGACACGGCCCGTGTGCCCAGCGCCCCGTACATGCGCCTGGCCGACATGACCGCCGCCGGCAACGGTGCCACGGCGGACGATGGCCAGGCCTGGGCCTGCCTGCAGCCGGTGCATATCCATGCCGCGCGCGACCACTTGGTGCTGATGGACCCGGCTCTGCTGCATATCCGGGCCGAGGAGTCCGCCGCCCTGCACGCCGCGGTGGCGGGGCTGCTGCAGGAATCCGGCATTGTGCTTGAAACACCGCACCCGGCGCGCTGGTACATCCCGCAAGCCGTGTTCGGGCCACTTGTGGCCGCCAGCCCGCTGCGGGCCACCGGCCGCAATATCGATGTGTGGATGCAGGCCGGCGAGCGCGCTCGCGACTGGCGCCGGATCCAGAACGAAATCCAGATGACCTGGTACGACCATCCGGTGAACCAGGCCAGGGAAGCCGCGGGAGAGTTCTCCGTCAATTCGGTCTGGCTCCACGGCGGCGGCACCCTGCAGCCGGTGCCACGCCTGGCGGACACGGTACTGACCGGCGACGCCTTCCTGCGCGGCCTGGCGCTGGCCGGCGGCGCGGCATGCCAGCCCCAGCCGCCGCGTTTCAAGGCAATCCAGGCGATGCAGGGCAGCGCCATGGCGCTGCTGGACGACGCCATCGAGTCCCATATCGCCCAGGACTGGGGCCTGTGGATCGAGCGCATGCACACGCTCGACGCCGAATGGTTCGCGCCCGCCCTGGCCGCCCTCGAAGCCGGGCAGTTGCAGGCGGTCACGCTCATGCTGTCCGGCGACAACCACTACGCCGAGTTCACCGTGCGCCGCGCCGACCTGCGCAAGTTCTGGCGCGGCCTGGGCCAGCGCGGCGACTGGCGCGCGCTGCTGTCCGACCTCGCCTATGCCGCCTGATCCCCTGGTTTTCCGCAAGACCCCGCAATGACAAAAATCGCTGTTCGCTCTTTTTCCACCGAGCACGCTGGCAAGCTGGCCGGGTTCGGCCTGCATCCCACGCTGGCACGCATCCTCTCGGCACGCGGCGTACGCGAGCCGGCCGAACTCGCCACCGAGCTGCCCGGCCTGGTGCCGCCGGCGGCCATGAAAGGCATCGACCACGCGGCCACCTACCTTGCCGACGCCATCGCCGCGGGCCGGCGCCTGCTGATCGTGGCGGACTATGACTGCGACGGCGCCACCGCCTGTGCGGTGGGCGTGCGCGGTTTGCGCATGCTGGGAGCGCGCATCGACTACATCGTGCCCAACCGCTTCGAGTACGGCTACGGCCTGACCCCGGAGATCGTGGCGCTGGCCGCCAGGCAGCAGCCGGATGTGATCGTGACGGTGGACAACGGCATCGCCAGCGTCGACGGCGTAGCGGCGGCCAATGCGCTCGGCATCGACGTGGTGGTGACCGACCACCACTTGCCCGGCGACCAGTTGCCCGACGCGGCGGTGATCGTCAACCCTAACCAGCCCGGCTGCGAATTCCCCAGCAAGAACCTGGCGGGCGTGGGCGTGATGTTCTACGTGCTGCTGGCCTTGCGTGCCGAACTGCGCCGCCGCGGCGTGTTCGACGCGCAGACCCAGCCGCGCCTGGACACCCTGCTGGACCTGGTGGCGCTAGGCACGGTCGCCGACGTGGTCAAGCTCGACAGCAACAACCGCATCCTGGTGGCGCAGGGCCTCAAGCGCATGCGCGCCGGCCGCATGCACGCCGGCGTGGCCGCCCTCTTCCGCGCCGCCGGGCGCGAGGCCACGCGCGCCAACACCTTCGACCTGGGCTTTGGCGTGGGCCCGCGCCTGAACGCCGCAGGGCGGCTGGCCGACATGTCGCTAGGCATCGAATGCCTGCTGACCGACGACGCCAACCGCGCCTGGGAGATCGCCCAGGAACTCGACGGCATGAACCGCGAGCGGCGCGATATCGAAGCCGGCATGCAGCAGGAAGCCTTGCAGATCCTGGAAGGCCCGCTGGGCGCGCTGGATCCGGCCGCGCGCTTTACCGTCAGCGTGTTCAACGACACGTGGCACCAGGGCGTGATCGGCATCGTGGCCTCGCGGCTCAAGGAGAAGTACCACCGCCCCACCATCACCTTCGCCCCGGGCGACGAAGACACGATCAAGGGATCGGGCCGCTCCATCCCCGGCTTTCACCTGCGCGATGCGCTGGACCTGGTGTCCAAGCGCCATCCCGGCCTGCTCAAGAAGTTTGGCGGCCACGCCATGGCGGCGGGCCTGACCCTCAGCGCCGACAGCTTCGGGCAGTTCATGGAAGCGTTCGAGGCGGTGGGGCGCGAATGGCTGAGCGACGAGCAGCTGGCGCGGGTGATCGAGACCGATGGCGACATCGAGGATGGCTGCTTCAGCCCGGAATTCGTCTCGCTGCTGGAGCAGCAGGTCTGGGGCCAGGGATTCCCGGCGCCCACCTTCTGCGGCGAGTTCGACGTGCTGCGCCAGAGCGTGCTCAAGGGCAAGCACCTGAAGCTGCAGCTAGGGCGCGGCAGCCAGCGCTTCGATGCGATCTGGTTCAACCATGCGGAGTCGCTGGGCGCCAGCGCGCTGGTGGCCTACCGGCTCGACAACAACACCTTCAACGGCATCACACGGGTACAGATGGTGATCGAGCACGCGCAGTAGCGCGCTCGGCCAGCAGGTGGCTTAGCCACGCGACGGCAGCAGCCCCGCCGGATCCACCGGCTTGCCGTTGTTGCGTACTTCGAAATGCAGCTCGCTGTCGGCCGTGCCCATGCGCCCGACCTCCTGCCCGCTGGCTACCTGAGCGCCCTCGCTGACCGAGGGCTTGTCCAGGTTGCCATACACCGTCAGCCAGTTGTCGTCGTGCTTGACGATCACCAGCATGCCATAGCCGCGCAGGTCGCCGACGTGGATGGCCTTGCCGGCGGCGGCCGCGCGCACCACGCTGCCGGGCGCGGTGTTGATGCGCAGGCCCTTGCTGGCAGGCGGCCCGTAGCCGGCGGTCACGCGGCCGTCGGCCGGCCATTGCAGGCGGATGCTGGTGGCGGGCGCGCGCGACGGCGCGCTGTTGTCCACCCGAGGGGTATCCCCGACCGCCACCGGGCCGTTGCCGGCAGCCGTGCCGGCAACGGCGCCAGCCGGCGGGCGGACCCGCAGCAGTTGCCCGACTTCGATCCTGTCCGCGCTGGGCAGCTGGTTCCAGCGCACCAGGTCGCGCACGGCGCGCTTGTGCCGCCGGGCCACGGTGTACAAGGTGTCGCCACTCTGCACCCGGTAGTAACCATCGGGCGCGGGTTCGCTGGCCAGGGTGCCGCAGCCGGCGGCCAGGCACGCCGCGGCGGCGGCGGCCAGCAGGCCAAGCGCGCGGCGCCGCGCGTTCGTCTTGTCGTGGTTGCTTTGCTTCATCACGTACTTATCGTCCCTCCCTGTCCTTAACTTGAAGCCTGCCGGGTGGCCAGCCTTGGGCCGACGGCGCGTTCGAGTCTGCCATGACGCACCCGCAACTGTAGACCCTCCAGGAGGCAAACCGTTCGAAATCGCGCAACAGACGCGATCAGAGTCGGGGCAAAAGCCCCCGATCCGCTATAATTCAAGGTTTTGAAAGCGCAGGAACATCATGGAAGCAGAACGCCTCAACGCCATCTCCGGTGCCATCTCTGATCTCCGTTCGCGAACGGAAGATCTACGGGGGTATCTTTGACTACGATGTCAAAGTAGGACGACTCGACGAAGTCAACGGCGAACTCGAGGACCCCGAGGTCTGGAACAACCCCAAGCGGGCCCAGGATCTCGGCAAGGAAAAGAAAATGCTGGAGGGCGTGGTCGGCGTGCTCAGCAAGCTCACGGACGACCTTAGCGGTGCCGAGGAGCTGTTCGAGCTCGCCCGCGAAGAAGGCGACGACGACACGCTGGAAGCCATCGAGACCGACGTTTCCGGCTTCGAAGCCATCGTCGCCGACATGGAATTCCGCCGCATGTTCTCCGGCGAAATGGACCAGGCCAACGCCTTTATCGACATCCAGGCCGGCGCCGGTGGTACCGAAGCCTGCGACTGGGCGTCGATGCTGCTGCGCCAGTACCTGAAGTATTGCGAGCGCAAGGGCTTCAAGGCCGAAGTGCTGGAAGAGTCGGAAGGCGACGTGGCGGGGATCAAGAGCGCCACGATCAAGGTCGAGGGCGAGTACGCGTTCGGCTACCTGCGCACGGAAACCGGCGTGCACCGCTTGGTGCGCAAGTCGCCGTTCGATTCGTCGGGCGGCCGCCACACGTCGTTCTCGTCGGTCTTCGTCTACCCCGAGGTCGACGAATCGTTCGAGGTCGATGTCAATCCGGCGGACCTGCGCGTGGATACCTACCGTGCCTCCGGCGCGGGCGGCCAGCACATCAACAAGACCGATTCGGCCGTGCGGATCACGCACATCCCGACCGGCATTGTGGTGCAGTGCCAGAACGACCGCTCGCAGCACCGCAACCGCGCCGAAGCCATGTCGATGCTGAAGTCGCGGCTGTATGAGCACGAAATGCGCAAGCGCCAGGCCGAAGCCGACAAGCTGGAGTCGTCCAAGACCGATGTGGGCTGGGGCCACCAGATCCGCTCGTACGTGCTGGACCAGAGCCGCATCAAGGATCTGCGCACCAACGTGGAAATGTCCAACACGCAGAAGGTGCTGGACGGCGACCTGGATCCCTTCATCGTAGCCAGCCTGAAGCAAGGGCTGTAACCACGCAGCGGCGCCACGCCGCCACCACGCGCCCCCGGCAAGGATCGGCGTGTGGCGGCGGCAGGTGCGGCCACTCACCTGCCGGGACAATCTTGACCATGACCGCAGCATCGACCGCAGCAACGCATCTGATCATCATCACGGGCACCTCGCGCGGGCTCGGTGCCTCGCTGACGCAGGCATTGCTCAAACCGGGCAACCGCCTGGTATGCGTGTCCCGCAGCCGCAATCCCGAGCTGGAACGGGCGGCGTCCGCCAGCGGCGTCAAGGTAGCCTGGCACTTGCAAGACCTCTCCCAAGCCGGCCCGTCGGCAACCTGGCTTGGCAGCGTCCTCGATGTCGTCGAGGAGACGCTTGCCAGCGTCACGCTGATCCTGAACGCGGGCATGATCGATCCGATCGGCCCCATCGCCAACCTGCGCGAACCGGCACTGGTGCAGCATCTGCTGACCAACCTGGCCACGCCGATGACCATGACCGCGGCGTTCCTCTCGCACACCGAGCGCTTTGGCTGCCCGCGCAAGATCCTGGCGATCTCCTCCGGCGCGGCGCGCCGCCCGGTCGAGGGCTGGAGCGCGTATTGCGCCGGCAAGGCGGGCCTGGACATGTTCGTGCGCTCCATCAACGCCGAATACGCGCAGGCGCCGGCGGAACGCGCCGTGCGCGCGGTAGCGCTGGCGCCGGGCGTGGTCGATACCGGCATGCAGGCCACCATCCGCAACGCCGACTTTGCGCAGGTGCAGCGCTTCCGCGACCTCAAGGACAACGATCAGCTGGCCTCGGCCGACGACACCGCGCGGCGTATCGCTGCGTACCTGGAGCGGCCTGACTTTGGCAGCACCGAGCTCGACGACATCCGCAATACATGAACCTCGCGCGGGCCTGGCCCGAGCGACTCACCAAGACATCATGACCGAATCCAACCGCGCTCCCGCCGAGACCAACGTCCCGGCCGCAGCCGACGAAAACAAGATCATCGCGGAACGGCGCGAGAAGCTCCAGGCCCTGCGTCAGCAAGGCCCGGCCTTCCCCAACGACTTCCGCCCGACCCACCAGGCCGCCGCGCTGCACACGCAGTACAGCGAGACCGAGCAGGCCGTGCTCGAAGCCACCCCGGTGGAAGTCGCCATCGCCGGGCGCATGATGCTCAAGCGCGTGATGGGCAAGGCCAGCTTTGCCACCGTGCAGGACGGCTCGGGCCGTATCCAGTTCTACATCAGCCGCGATGCGATTGGTGAAGACGTGTACGCCGCCTTCAAGAAGTGGGACCTGGGCGATATCGTGGCCGCCCGCGGCACGCTGATGAAGACCAAGACCGGCGAGCTGTCGGTGGCGGTGACCGAGCTGCGCCTGCTGTCCAAGAGCCTGCGCCCCCTGCCCGGCGATTACTACGGCCTGGCCGACCAGGAACAGAAATACCGCCAGCGCTATGTGGACCTGATCGTGTCGCCGGAAACGCGCGCCACCTTCCGCGCCCGCACCAACGCCATCAGCTCGCTGCGCCGGCACATGGCCAACAATGACTTCATGGAAGTCGAAACGCCGATGCTGCACCCGATCCCGGGCGGCGCCACGGCCAAGCCGTTCATCACCCACCACAACGCGCTGGACATGCAGATGTTCCTGCGCATCGCGCCCGAGCTGTACCTCAAGCGCCTGGTGGTGGGCGGTTTCGAGCGCGTGTTCGAGATCAACCGCAACTTCCGCAACGAGGGGGTGAGCCCGCGCCACAACCCTGAGTTCACCATGATGGAGTTCTACGCGGCCTACACGGACTACCGCTGGCTGATGGACTTTACCGAGGACCTGATCCGCCAGGCCGCGATCGACGCGCGCGGCAGCGCCGTGCTGACCTACCAGGACCGCGAGCTGGACCTGTCCAAGCCGTTCCATCGCCTCACCATCACGCAGGCCATCCAGAAGTTCGCGCCGCAATATACCGACGCGCAACTGGCCGATACGGAATTCCTGCGCGCCGAGCTGAAGAAGTTCGGCATCAACACCGGCGCCCCGCAATTCCTCAACGCGGGCCTCGGCACGCTGCAACTGGTGCTGTTCGAGGAAACCGCCGAAAGCCAGCTGTGGGAGCCGACGTTCATCATCGACTACCCGGTGGAAGTCTCGCCGCTGGCGCGCGCCTCGGATACCCAGCCGGGCATCACCGAGCGCTTCGAGCTGTTCATCACCGGCCGCGAGATTGCCAACGGTTTCTCCGAGCTGAACGACGCCGAAGACCAGGCCGAGCGCTTCCGCAAGCAGGTCGACCAGAAGGATGCGGGCGACGAAGAAGCGATGTACTTCGACGCCGACTACATCCGAGCGCTGGAATACGGCATGCCCCCGACGGGCGGCTGCGGCATCGGCATCGACCGCCTGGTGATGTTGCTGACCGACAGCCCGAACATCCGCGACGTCATCTTGTTCCCGCATCTGCGCCGCGAGGACTGACGCGGCGCGGCAACCTCGCCGGGCTGCCTCGCACAACAAAAAGCCCCGCCAATATTTGGTGGGGCTTTTTGCTTGTGGCTGCGGGATTGTTACAAAGACAGGCCGCGAAGGCCATGTAATTTTGCACACAAGCCCATGATTTAAAAGAAGATTTCAGCCTACAGAAACTTACAAAATCAAACGGAAAATAGCGGTGAGTTGGGCCAAACTAGGTCCATCGAATCGCTAGCCATCAGTACCGCTGACCGGCTGCGTTTTGCGAGGAAAATAATATGTCGAATCCGACCTTGCACCAATCCAACGAGCCTGCCATGCCCGCTTCCCTGCCCACCCAACGCCGCCTGCATCCGCTGGTCGGCGCCGCCGCGGTAGCCATCGTGATCGCCAGCCTGACAGCGGTCGCCGCCATGACCGGCGTGCTGCCTACCAGCAAGGCCATGCAGGGATCGCAGCAGTCCCTGACCGCTCCTGTCGCCGCCAATGGCACCGCCAACGGCACCATCAATGGCGCCGACACCGCGCAACTGCCGGCGCCGGGCAGCACCACGCGGCCGCCCGAGGCCGCGAACCTGGCGCAGGCGCCCGCCCCGGCCGCACCGACACCGGCACCCGCTGCACGCCGCGCCCAGGAGCGCAGCAGCGCCAGCCGCGATGCAGGCTATGGCCCCACGGCCAGCCGCAATGACAACGGCGCCTATGCCGAACGCCAGCCGGCGCAAGGCAGCGCGTATGCCGGCCGTGTCGTCGCCATCACCCCGATCGAAGCGCCCAAGCCGGCCACTGGCCTGGGCGCGGTAGGCGGCGCGGTCATCGGCGGCCTGCTCGGCAACCAGATCGGCAAGGGCAATGGCCGTATCCTGGGCACCGTGGCCGGTGCCGTGGGCGGCGGCTTTGCCGGCAACCAGATCGAGAAGACCGTGCGCAAGGACACCAGCTACCAGGTCCGCGTGCAGATGGACAACGGCAGCCACCGCACCTTCACGTATCAAGCCGATCCGGGCGTGCAGATCGGGGAACGTGTGCACATGCAGGACGGCCAGCTGGTCGCCGGCTGAACCGGCATCCGCAAGAGCGAAAAAAAACCGCGTTTCCGCGGTTTTTTTCGTTCCAGCCCTTATTCCGCCTCTTCAATCCAGGCGGATTGAATCGCTTCCAGGATCTTCTCGCCCGAGCGATCGGCCGCATCGGCAAAGCCGTCCAGCTCCATGACCCAGCGGTGCAGGTCGGTGAAGCGGATGGTGGTGGGATCCACGTCCGGGTACTTGTCGTACAGGGCGGCGGCGATGTCGTAGGTGTCGGTCCACTTCATGGGAATTCTCTCCGGTCAGCTCTGTTCAGGCCAGCAAGTCAGCGAACGCGCCGCGCTCAATGCTCTTCCTTGGCATGGTTGATCGTGTACTTGGGGATCTGCACGGTGAGGTCGCTGTCCGCCACCAGGGCCTGGCAGGACAGGCGCGAGTTGGGCTCCAGGCCCCAGGCCTTGTCGAGCAGGTCTTCCTCTTTCTCTTCGGCCTCTTCCAGCGAGTTGAAGCCCTCGCGCACCACCACGTGGCAGGTGGTGCACGCGCAGGACTTCTCGCAGGCGTGCTCGATCTCGATGCCGTTGCTGAGCAACGCGTCGCAAATGCTGGTACCGGCTTTGGCTTCGAACACGGCGCCTTCGGGGCAGAGTTCGACGTGGGGCAATACGATGATCTGTGGCATGGAATGTCCTGGATATAAATAGGGTGCGATTGGCCTCGGGGATCAGCCCAGGTCCTGCACCTTGCGGCCGGCCAGCGCGCTCTTGATCGAGCGGTCCATCCGGCGGGCGGCGAATTCGTCGGTGCCGCGGGACAGCGCTTCCACCGCTGTCTTGATGGCGTGGTGATCTTCGCCTGCGGCAATGTCGCTAGCGGCCGTGATCAGGCGCTCCACGTCGGCACGTTCCTCGGCCGCGAGCAGGTCGCCATCGAGTTCCAGCGCGCGGCGCGTGGCTTCGATGAGGCGCGCGGCATCTACGCGTTCCTCCGCCAGCGCACGGCTCTTCATGTCGTGCTCGGCTTCACGGAAGCTGTCCTGCAGCATGCGGGCGATCTCGTCGTCGGCAAGGCCGTAGGACGGCTTGACGGTGATGGTCGCCTCCACGCCGGATTGCGTCTCACGCGCGAAGACCGACAGCAGCCCGTCGGCGTCAACCTGGTACGTCACGCGAATGCGTGCCGCGCCGGCCACCATCGGCGGGATGCCGCGCAACTCGAAACGCGCCAGCGAGCGGCAATCGCTCGCCAGTTCGCGCTCGCCTTGCAGCACGTGGATGGCGATGGCCGTCTGGCCGTCCTTGAACGTGGTGAATTCCTGCGCGCGGGCGACTGGGATGGTGCTGTTGCGCGGAATGATCTTCTCGACCAGGCCACCCATGGTTTCCACGCCCAGTGATAGCGGGATCACGTCCAGCAGCAGCCAATCCTCGCCGGGGGCGCCGTTGCCGGCCAGCAGGTTGGCCTGCATGGCCGCGCCCAGGGCCACGACCTTGTCCGGGTCGAGGTTGGTCAGCGGCGGCTGGCCGAAGAAATCTCCCACCGCCTTGCGGATGGAAGGAATGCGGGTTGCGCCGCCAACCAGCACGACGCCCTTGACCTCGTCCGCCGCGACGCCGGCATCGCGCAGCGCCTTGCGCACAGGCGACAGGGTCTTTTGCACCAGCGGCGCGGTCAGCTCGACAAAGGTCGAGGCCGGCAGCGTCAGGTGCACGATCTCGCCGCTGTTCAGCACGGCATCGATCACGGTCGAATCAGCCGACGACAACGCTTCCTTGGCCGCGCGGGAGCGCACCAACAGCAGGCGCATATCCTCGGCAGACAGCGGCTGCAGGCCGGCCTGCTCGACGATCCAGCACATCAGGCGCTGGTCGAAATCGTCGCCTCCCAGGGCGGAATCGCCGCCGGTGGCCAGCACTTCGAACACGCCCCGGCTGAGCTTGAGGATGGAAATATCGAAGGTGCCGCCGCCGAGGTCGTACACCGCGTAGATGCCTTCGGATGCGTTGTCCAGGCCATAGGCGATGGCTGCCGCGGTCGGCTCGTTGAGCAGGCGCAACACTTCAAGGCCGGCAAGCTGCGCGGCATCCTTGGTGGCCTGGCGCTGCGCGTCGTCGAAATAGGCGGGCACCGTAATCACCGCGCCGACGAGCTCGTCGCCAAGCGAATCCTCGGCACGCTGGCGCAGCGTGGCCAGGATTTCCGCCGAGACTTCCACCGGACTTTTCACGCCGGCCGCAGTCTTGATCTGCACCATCCCGGGCGCGTCGACGAAATCGTAGGGGCTGTGCTCGATATGTGCGACGTCGCGCAGGCCGCGCCCCATGAAGCGCTTGACCGAGACGATGGTGTTCTTGGGGTCGTGCACCGCTTCTTCCTGCGCGCGGTAGCCGATCTGCGTGCCCTTGGGCAGGTAGCGCACGACCGAAGGCAGCAGCGCGCGGCCGCTTTCGTCGGTCAGGACTTCGGGAATGCTGTTGCGAACCGCTGCCACCAGCGAATTGGTGGTGCCAAGGTCGATGCCGACCGCGAGCCGCTTCTGGTGGGGTGCCGGCGACATGCCGGGTTCGGAGATCTGGAGCAGTGCCATGATGAATCTTCTTTATTCGTGCGGTGGCAAAAACGGCCCGTCGCACAGGCCGGCTTTGCGCCGGGGCGCCATTGTGGCATGGCTGGGGCGAACTTGCCTGGCGGCGCTGGAGTCCCTCGGGGACCCTAGCCTTCCAGGCGGTCGATCGCCTCGCTGGTGTCGTGCTCGATTTTCTCGATAAACATCAATTGCCTGGCCGCGCTGCCGGCGCCCGCGTTATCGCCGGCATCGAGCAGCGCACCCAGCGCCGCGTGGCGCTCGCGCTTCTCGCCACGCAACTCGCGCAGCAGCGCATCGAGGCGCGCGACATCATTCTCTTCAACTGCTTCCTGCAGGGCCTCGCGCCATTCCATCTGCTGCATCAGGAAGGCGGGCGCCATGGCAGTATTGCTCTCGGCCTGGATATCCACGCCACGCAGCGTCAGCAGGTAGATCGCGCGCTTGAGCGGCTGGCGCAGCGTGCGGTACGCCTCGTTGGCATGCGCGGCCCATTGCATGGCCACGCGCCGCTCGGCATCGCCGGCATTGGCAAAGCGGTCCGGATGCGCCTGCGATTGCACGGTCAGGTAGGCGGCGTCCAGCGCCGCCTCGTCGACTGCATATCCGACCGGCAGGCCGAACAACGCGAAATAATCGTCTTTCAACACCTTCCCCAACAAAAAGGAGCGGCTGCGCCGCCCCTTTGAACTTCCTTCAGCGTGAAAGCGGCACGCTGACCGCGCGGCACAGGCCCCAGCAATATGGCGGCTGTCCGGTCAGGCAGCGCGCTTTGCGCCGCTGCCCGCCCAATCCGCCGGCGGCTCCGCCCGATCGCATTTCAGGCAGTTCACCAGCTCGCCCATCCTGGCCGCTCGCCCCTGCGGGGTCAGCGTCCACGGACGCATCTGCCAGGGCGGATCATGGCGCATATGCTGACCATGCCCGCAATCGAGTTCCGCCACCCAGTGGCTTTCCTCGTCCTGGCGAAAGCCGACAATGCTGCGTTTCATCGTATCCGGCGTGCTGATGCCAGCACGCTCAAACCCGGAACGACTCTCCGCAACCGCATTCATCCTTTACGTTGGGGTTGTTGAAGCGGAACCCCTCGTTCAGGCCTTCACGCGCGAAATCGAGCTCGGTGCCATCGATATACGGCAAGCTCTTGGGATCGACGATCACCTTGATGCCGTGCGACTCGAACACGCTGTCTTCCGGCAACAGGTCGTCGACGTACTCCAGCTTGTAGGCCAGGCCCGAGCAGCCGGTGGTCTTGACGCCGAGGCGCAGGCCAACGCCCTTGCCGCGGCGGTCCAGGTAGCGCGCCACATGCTTGGCGGCCTTCTCGGTAAGCGTGATCATCGCTGCTTCATCCCTTGATTGAACGCGGAACTCAGGCGGCCTTCTGCTCGGCGCCTTCGTGCTTCTTCTTGTAGTCCTCGACCGCTGCCTTGATGGCATCTTCGGCCAGGATGGAGCAGTGGATCTTCACCGGCGGCAGCGCCAGTTCTTCGGCGATGTGCGTGTTCTTGATTTCCAGTGCCTGATCCACGGTCTTGCCCTTGACCCATTCGGTCACGAGCGAGGAGGACGCGATGGCCGAGCCGCACCCATAGGTCTTGAACTTGGCGTCTTCGATCACGCCAGCTTCGTTGACCTTGATCTGCAGCTTCATGACGTCGCCGCAAGCGGGCGCGCCAACCATGCCGGTGCCCACGGCGTCGTCGTTCTTGTCGAACGAGCCAACGTTGCGGGGGTTTTCATAGTGGTCGAGAACCTTGGTGCTGTATGACATTTTGGCTACCTCTTGGCGTATCGGTATTTATGGGGTCTTGCGTGGGTCTTGGCGCCTGGTGCTTAGTGCGCGGCCCACTGGATGGAATTCAGGTCCACACCGTCCTTGAACATTTCCCACAGCGGCGACAAATCGCGCAGCTTGGCGATCTTGCTCTTGAGCAGTTCCACGGTGTAATCGACTTCTTCCTCGGTGGTGAAACGGCCCACCGTGAAGCGGATGGAACTGTGCGCGAGTTCGTCGTTGCGGCCCAGGGCGCGCAGCACGTACGAAGGCTCCAGCGACGCCGAGGTGCAGGCCGAGCCCGACGACACCGCCACGTCCTTGATCGCCATGATCAGCGATTCGCCTTCGACGAAGTTGAAGCTGACATTGAGGTTATGCGGCACGCGTTGTTCCAGGTCACCGTTCAGGTAGACCTCTTCCATGCCCGACAGGCCACGCCACAGGCGATCGCGCAGCATGCGGATACGTTCGTTTTCCGTAGCCATTTCCTCGCGAGCGATGCGGAAGGCTTCGCCCATGCCCACGATCTGATGCGTGGCCAGCGTGCCCGAACGCATGCCGCGCTCGTGACCGCCGCCGTGCATCTGCGCTTCCAGGCGCACGCGCGGCTTGCGGCGTACGTACAGCGCGCCCACGCCCTTCGGGCCGTAGGTCTTGTGTGCCGAGAACGACATCAGGTCGCACTTCAGCGTGTTCAGGTCGATCGCCACCTTGCCGGTGGCCTGGGCCGCGTCGCAATGGAAAATGATGCCCTTGGCGCGGCAGATCTCGCCGATCTGCGCCACGTCCTGGATCACCCCGATCTCGTTGTTGACCAGCATCACCGACACCAGGATCGTGTCAGGGCGGATCGCCGCCTTGAGCACTTCGATGTCGACCAGGCCGTTGTCCTGCACATCGAGGTAGGTCACCTCGAAGCCCTGGCGCTCGAGCTCACGGGTGGTGTCGAGCACAGCCTTGTGCTCGGTCTTCACCGTGATCAGGTGCTTGCCCTTGCCCGAATAGAAATTGGCCGCGCCCTTGATGGCGAGGTTGTTGGACTCGGTTGCGCCCGATGTCCACACAATCTCGCGCGGATCGGCGCCCACCAGTGCCGCCACCTGCTCACGCGCTTCTTCCACCGCGCGCTCGGCATCCCAGCCGTAGGCGTGGCTGCGCGAAGCCGGGTTGCCGAACTGTTCACGCAAGTACGGAATCATCTTGTCCGCCACGCGCGGGTCTACCGGCGTGGTGGCTGAGTAATCCATATAGATGGGGAAATGTGGGGTGCTCATCGTTATGACTGCCTTTTAGGGACCGCTATGCTTGACGTTGCTCTCTGTTCTCTTGCCGGCTGCCCGTCTTACGACTGAGCCAGGCTGAAAACCGAATTCACCACCCGCGCACGCGCGGGCTTTTCCTGCTTGTCCGCCTTGCCGATCGGCGCGGCCACGGTTTGCGCAGCCGACTCCTCGCGCATGTCGTGCAACACCGCGGGACACTTTGCGCGCTGCTGGTCGACCAGGTTCTTCAGGGAGACGGAATCGAGATACTCGACCATTTTCTGGTTCAGCGTGGCCCACAGCTCGTGGGTCATGCAGCGACCGGTTCCCTCATCTCCGTTACAATTACCCTTTCCGCCGCATTGCGTGGCGTCGAGCGGCTCATCGACCGCGATGATGATGTCGGCCACCGTCACGTCTTCCGCCTTGCGGGCAAGACTGTAGCCGCCGCCCGGGCCGCGCACGCTTTCCACGATCTCGTGGCGGCGCAGCTTACCGAACAGCTGCTCGAGGTAAGAGAGGGATATTTTCTGGCGCTGGCTGATGCCCGCTAGCGTAACGGGGCCCTGATCCTGGCGCATGGCCAAGTCAATCATGGCGGTTACCGCGAAGCGGCCTTTGGTCGTCAGTCTCATGATGCTGGGGAGTACTTGATCATTTTGGTCAAGTATAAAAGAAGTCGACTAATTCAGTCAAGTACCCCTGCCGCATCGCATCAAACCTGCCCCTGCTCCGCCGAGGCCGCCCCAACGGGCGCGCGCGGCGGCACGATCAGCGACCAGGGGTGCTTCAGAATGCGCCGCCGCACGGCGGAACTCAGCGCCCGGCGATCCACCCGGCGCAGGCTGCGTGAGCGCAACGCCATATTGAAGGCCAGCGCGAAGCTCACCGCGACGTTCAGCAGTCCCATCAGCGCAATGCCCGCCACCGCCAGCCAGAACGAGGGCATCTTCAGCACGGCAAAGCCCAGCACGCCGATCGCGGTGCCCACCGAGCCGGTCGACAATGTGACGTGCCGCACTTCCATGTGGGGGCCGAAGAAGCTGATGATCTCCGGGCCCAGCCCGAGCAGCAGCCCCAGCGACACATTGGCAGCGATCCCCGACATATTGCGTTTCCAGAAGTCCGCCATCCGCGTGGCCCCCTGCGCGCCCAGCACATAGCGCAGACGGCGGTTGTACGCCATCACGTCATGCACCTTGTGCAGCGCGAACCAGTTGTCGGCCCAGCCCGCCACGAGGCTGGACAGCCACAAGAGTACCCCCGTGAAGATCGCGTAGATTGGCGTGGGGCCAAGAATGGAAAACGACTCGATGGTGGCGATCGCCTTGGCGGGTGTGATCAGGTTGGCGCCCAGGATGCGGTTGGCGAGCCACTGGACGCCCATCGCCACCGGGAACACCACCGCCAGGTTGCCGAAAATCGCCGCGGCGTTTGAGCGGATCATGGCGATGGTGTCATCAACGAAGATCTCCCGGCCCTCCGGCTTGCCGACCGCATCGAGCCGGTGCGCCAGCGCCGGGCCGGTCATCGCCGGCTGCTTGGTGGCCAGCGTGAAATGCGCGAAGTGGATCACCAGGAAGCTGCCCGCATAGTTGAGCGAGGCCAGCAGGCCCTCGATGAACTTGTCCAGGTGCAGCCCATAGATCAGGAACTTGAGATAGACCGTGCCGACGGTGATCAAGCCGCCGCCGGCAGCGGCCTGCATCAGCTCGCGATACTCGCGGCGATCGCGCGTGATGTAGTGCTCGCCGGTCTCGGCCGAGCGCTCAACCACCTTGCGCGCCAATTGCGAAAACGAAGTGCCCGCCAGGTGCCCGATGCTGCGCCGCGCCTGGGTGGAGCGGATCAGTGCCGCGATCAGGTGGGCGTGCCGCCCGCGCCGCTGCGGCTCAACCCAGGTGGCCAGCAACAGCTCGATGCGCGCGAGCCGGACCTTCATGCGCTCGATCTGGAACACCACCTCCACCGAGACGCCGTTCTCCTCGAGGTCGTCGTACACACGCTGAGCCGCCTGGTGGCAGCCGTCGAGCAGCGCGCGGAAATAGTTGAGCCGGTGCGCAAAAGCCTCGTCGCCACGTGGCGCCTCCTCCTCTTCGCACAAGGCTTGCACGGCGCTGTCCAGCCGGAAAAACGGCGTGTCCTGCACCTTGCCCTTGAGGCGCGAGCGAATCGCCTGACTCAGTCCGGTAGCACGCACCTGGCTGACCAGCACCTGGATGCTGGTGGCCAGCGTGCGGTCGAAACGATCCCATTCGGGCGGCGTGGCAGCTTCGCCCGGCGCTTGCGGGTCGTCGGTGCGCAGCACGGCAGCCAGCCGCTCGAGCAGGTCGCCATCGAGCGCCTCGACCCAGTCAGCATCGTTGTCATCGATAAACAGCAGCGCGAACAGGCCCGCCATATCGCTGCGGTTGGGCGGAGGGGGCAAAAACCGCGCCTGCAGCCGGTTCAGCACCTCGCTCCAGAAGCCCGGGTGGGAAGCCACGCCGGTGTCGCACAGCAAAGTGACCGGGTCGTTATCACGCACGATGGAACGCACCATGTGGGCAAAGCGCCCCGCCACTTCCGGATTGCGGCCAAGCACCTGCAGCAGGTAGCGCAGCCGCACGTGCTCCCGGCGGCTCTTGTCTGCCGCCACGCCTTCGGCGCCTGGCAGCCCGTCGCGCCGGATCCAGTAGCCCAGCTCGATCAGCCAGCCGTTACGGTCCGCCAGCGGCGCCTCCGGGTCCGCTGCCGCCAGGATTGCGTCGAGTTGCAGGCTGGCATTGCGCGACTCGCGCCATTTGCGGAACAGGGAACGAAACATGAATTCTCGTGAAAGTAATGGAAAGGCTGCAAGGACGGGCGAGCGCGATCAGGTGGCGCCGCCAAAGCCCTTGGCATGCAGCATGGCGATCACGCCATCGCAGGCGTCCTCGACATAGTCGAGCACGCGCTCGAAGCCATCACCCTCTCCGTAGTAGGGGTCCGGCACTTCGTCCGCGGCGTGCCGGCTGGCGAAACTCATCAGCAGGCGCAGCTTATCCTGGCTGCCAGGCGGACAGATGGCGCGCAGCGCCGCGAGGTTGTCCTGGTCCATGGCCAGCAGCAGGTCGAAACGGGCGAAATCCAGCACCATGGCCTGGCGCGCGCGTTGCGCGGAGAGGTCATAGCCACGAGCCAGCGCATGGCGCTGGGAACGCGCATCCGGCGCGCGGCCGATGTGATAGCCATGCGTGCCGGCGGAATCCAGCTCGACCAGATCTGCCAGGCCGACCGCCGCGAGCTTGGCGCGCAGCACGCCCTCCGCGGTCGGAGAACGGCAAATATTGCCCATGCAACACATCAGAATGGCGTATTTCTTCATAGAGGTGTGGCGCTATCCAGCGCCGAAAGCAAGACGACAAAACGCGGCACGCGCGATGGCCTTGCAGCCAGCGCACCGAGCGCGGCTGCCACAACGAAGCCGGATTCTACAGCCCTGCCCGCAGTGCCGCGCCCACGCGTGCGCCAGCACGCCGGTTGAAGCCGCCTGGCAAAAAAAATGCCGCAAAGGTGCCGCCCACCGCATAATCGCGCGGTGAACCTCCGCCTCAGCCCACTCCTCCTGGCGCCTCTTCTGCTTTGCGCAAGCCTGGCCGACGCCGCCGAACCGTCCGCGGACGCCGCCTCCGGCGCAGGCTGTGAAAGCCTGCTAACCGTGGTCCGGCATAGCCTGGAGAAAGAAATCGATGCAACCTGCCCCGCCCCTGCCTCGACACCGGCGCCGGCCACCGCATGCGCCGCGCAACGCGAACCGCTGCGCGCCATAGTGGACTTCATCAGCGAGCGCGAGGCCGCCAGCGCCGACCAGTGCGACACCTTGCTGGAGGTCAACAAGCGTTTGCGCTCGCTGCCTCCGAAGGGCTAGCAGGCAAATCGGCTCAGGGCAGCTTGGCCGCCAGCACATCCAGCTTTTCGATGGAAGGCGGCTTGGCGAACAGGTCGGGCGCCTTGGCCATCAAGGCCTCGGCCACCTTGCCGGAGAGATGGGCGTTGCGCCCCGCCTCATCGGGAAACGCATCGAAGATGCCGAACATGGATGGCCCGAGCCGCAGCGCAAACCATGCCGTGGTGCCGGCTTCGGCCTGCACCAGCGGCAAGCCGGCGAGCAGGAACTCCTCGACTTCCTTTTCCTTGCCGGGCTTCGCATGCAGCGGAACCCACAGAGCGAACTTGACCATGGACCATCTCCTCACCACTGTCAGGAACTCCAACTATAGGCGGTAGCCAAGCCGCGCGCCCGCATCCCGCAGGCGTGCGGGCGAGGCAGCGCCCACGCCCTCAGGACGCGGCCGCGGCAGCCGGCGGCAGGTGCTCCCCATCGCCGCTGGCGCCAAAGATCTGGCGCTTGAGCTTGGCCAGCTGGTCGCGCACCTGCCCGGCCTTCTCGAACTCGAGATTCTTGGCGTGCTCGAACATCTGCTTCTCCAGCCGCTTGATCTCCTTCGCAACCTGCTTCTCGCTCATGTCCTCGTACTTGGCGCGCTCCTCCGCGGCCAGCAGCTCGGCCTTGACCTCGCCCGGGTCGTAGACCCCGTCGATGATGTCCTTGATGCGCTTGACCACGCCGCGCGGCACGATGCCATTGGCTTCGTTGAACGCGATCTGCTTGGCGCGGCGGCGCTCCGTCTCACCGATCGCCCGCTTCATCGAATCGGTCATCCGGTCCGCGTACAGGATGGCGGTGCCGTTGACGTTACGGGCCGCGCGGCCGATGGTCTGGATCAGCGAACGCTCGGCGCGCAGGAAGCCTTCCTTGTCGGCGTCGAGAATTGCCACCAGCGAGACTTCCGGAATATCCAGGCCCTCGCGCAGCAGGTTGATGCCGACCAGCACGTCGAAGGTACCCAGGCGCAGGTCGCGAATGATCTCCACGCGCTCCACCGTATCGATGTCCGAGTGCAGGTAACGCACCTTGACGCCGTTCTCGGTCAGGAACTCCGTGAGCTGCTCGGACATGCGCTTGGTCAGCGTGGTCACCAGCACGCGCTCGCCGACGGAGACCTTCTGGTGGATCTCTGACAGCAAGTCGTCAACCTGCGTGGTCGCGGGACGCACGTGGATGATCGGATCAACCAGGCCGGTGGGCCGCACCACCTGCTCCACCACCTGGCCCGCATGCTCGTTCTCGTAATTGGACGGCGTGGCGGAGACAAACATCACCTGCCGCATCTTGCCCTCGAACTCCGAGAACTTGAGGGGACGGTTGTCCAGAGCGGACGGCAGCCGGAAGCCATAGTCGACCAAGGTCGTCTTACGCGCCTTGTCGCCGTTGTACATGCCATTGAACTGACCCATCAGCACGTGGGACTCGTCCAGGAACATCAACGCGTCCTGCGGCAGGTAGTCGACCAGCGTAGGCGGCGGCTCGCCCGGCTTGGCGCCTGACAGGTGGCGCGAGTAATTCTCGATGCCCTTGCAGAACCCGAGCTCGGAGAGCATTTCCAGGTCGAAGCGGGAGCGCTGCTCCAGCCGCTGCGCCTCCACCAGCTTGTTCTCCTTATAGAAGAAGTCCAGGCGCTCGCGCAGCTCGACCTTGATGTCTTCGATCGCCCGCAGCACGGTCTCGCGCGGGGTCACGTAGTGGCTCGACGGATAAACCGTGAAGCGCGGGATCTTCTGCCGCACCCGCCCGGTGAGCGGGTCGAAGAACTGCAGCGAATCGATCTCGTCGTCGAACATGTCGACGCGCACCGCCAGCTCGGCATGCTCGGCCGGGAAGATATCCAGCGTATCGCCGCGCACGCGGAAGGTGCCGCGCTGGAAATCGGTCTCGTTGCGGGTGTACTGCATGGCGATCAGGCGCGCGATCACATCGCGCTGGCTGATCTTGTCGCCGGTGCGCAGCGTCAAGATCATCTTGTGGTACTCGGACGGATTGCCGATACCGTAAATGGCCGAGACGCTGGCCACGATGATGGTGTCGCGCCGCTCCAGCAGGCTCTTGGTGGCCGACAGCCGCATCTGCTCGATATGCTCGTTGATCGAGGAATCCTTCTCGATGAACAGGTCGCGCTGCGGCACGTAGGCTTCGGGCTGGTAGTAGTCGTAATAGCTGACGAAGTACTCCACAGCATTGCGCGGGAAGAACTCGCGGAACTCGGAATACAGCTGCGCGGCCAGCGTCTTGTTGGGCGCGAACACGATGGCCGGACGGCCCATGCGGGCAATCACGTTGGCCATGGTGAAGGTCTTGCCCGAACCGGTCACCCCCAGCAGGGTCTGGTAAGACAGGCCGTCCTCCACTCCCTCGACCAGCTGGCGGATCGCCTCGGGCTGATCGCCCGCCGGCAGATAGGGCTGGTATAGCTGGAACGGCGAGCCGGGAAAGGTCGCGAACTTCTCTTCATCCAGCGCGGGCGCGACTTCAACGAGATTCGACATAAGCTGGTAGGGGAAAACCTCAGGAAAACGGGCAGATACGCTAGAATCTTGGGGTTGGCGGCCAGGTATCAAGATGGGGGTCGCCCGCACTCCCGAGCGCAGTCCGGAGCATTCTACGCCTTCCCGTTTTGTTACATAGCTGACCACGAGATCCCAAATGAGTTTGTTTTCTGCCGTCGAGATGGCCCCGCGCGACCCGATCCTGGGCCTGAATGAAGCCTTCAATGCCGATACCCGTGCCACCAAGGTCAATCTGGGTGTTGGCGTGTACTTCACCGACGAAGGGAAAATCCCTCTGCTGCGCGCCGTGCAGGAAGCCGAGAAGGCCCGCCTGACCACCGCCACCCCGCGTGGCTACCTGCCGATCGAAGGCATCGCCGCCTATGACCAGGCCGTGCAGACCCTGCTGTTCGGCAAGGAATCGCCGCTGATCACCGAAGGCCGCGTTGTGACCGCCCAGGCACTCGGCGGCACCGGCGCGCTGAAGATCGGCGCCGACTTCCTCAAGCGCCTGTACCCGGACGCCAAGGTCGCCATCAGCGACCCGAGCTGGGAAAACCACCGCGCCCTGTTCGAGGCAGCCGGTTTCCCCGTGATCAACTACGCCTACTACGATGCTGCCAGCCACGGCCTGAATTTCGCCGGCATGGTGGAATCGCTCAAGTCGTACGCCGCCAACACCATCGTGGTGCTGCACGCCTGCTGCCACAACCCGACCGGCGTTGACCTGTCGGCCGAGCAGTGGAAGCAGGTCGTGGAACTGATCAAGGAACGCAACCTGATCCCGTTCCTCGACATGGCCTACCAGGGCTTCGCGGAAGGCATCGAGCCGGACGGCGCCGCCGTGCGCCTGTTCGCCGAATCCGGCCTGCCGTTCTTCGTGTCGAGCTCGTTCTCGAAGAGTTTCTCGCTGTATGGCGAGCGCGTGGGCGCGCTGTCGATCGTCACCACGGGCAAGGAAGAAGCCCAGCGCGTGATGTCTCAGGTCAAGCGCGTCATCCGCACCAACTACTCCAACCCGCCGACCCACGGCGGCACCGTGGTCGCCACCGTGCTGAACAGCCCGGAGCTGCGCGCCATGTGGGAGCAGGAACTGGGCGAGATGCGCGACCGCATCAAGCTGATGCGCCATGCGCTGGTGGACAAGCTGGCCGCCAAGGGCGTGCCGGGCGACTTCTCCTTCGTCAAGGCCCAGCGCGGCATGTTCTCGTACTCGGGCCTGAACTCGGCCCAGGTCGATGTGCTGCGCAACGAGCACGGCATCTACGCCGTGGGCACCGGCCGCATCTGCGTGGCCGCGCTGAACAGCCGCAACATCGACGCGGTGGTCAACGCCATCGCCGCCGTGCTGTAACGCAAAACACGCAAAAGTGCATAAAAAGGCGACTTCGGTCGCCTTTTTCGTGTCTCATGACAATTTTTCACGATCTTTTGCATTTGTCATCGAGAAGTACAGTGTTTGTCCTATTGTCTTTTTCCGATGCGAGCGTACCTTAGGGTATATGCTGCATCGCACGATCGTTCGATTACGAGCATAATCGGTAACACATTAGCAACTGTGTTTGTTGTATTTGTATTGTCCAGGCGTTGAATTCCAGCTTCGCCCCCAGCCTGATAGGGACCACGTCATGCTTTACCAGCTGCATGAATTCCAGCGCTCGATGCTGCACCCGCTTACCGCATGGGCGCAGGCTACGGCCAAGACCTTTACCAATCCCCTGAGCCCGATGTCCCTGGTGCCCGGCGCCACGCGACTGGCAGCCGGCTACGAGTTGCTGTACCGACTCGGCAAGGAATACGAAAAACCCGAATTCGATATCAAATCGGTACGCTCCAACGGCCGGGACATCCCGATCGTCGAACAGACGATCATCGAAAAGCCCTTCTGCAAGCTGGTGCGCTTCAAGCGCTATGCCGACGATCCGGAGACCATCAAGCTGCTCAAGGATGAGCCGGTGGTGCTGGTGTGCGCCCCCCTGTCGGGCCACCATGCCACGCTGCTGCGCGATACCGTGAGGACCTTGCTGCAGGACCACAAGGTCTACGTGACCGACTGGATCGATGCCCGCATGGTCCCGATCGAGGACGGCCGTTTCCGCCTGGCGGACTACATCCACTACATCCAGGACTTCATCCGCCATATCGGCGCTGAGAACCTGCATGTGATCTCCGTGTGCCAGCCTACGGTCCCAGTGCTCGCGGCCATCTCCCTGCTGGCATCCGCCGGCGAGAAGACGCCAAAGACCATGACCATGATGGGCGGCCCGATCGACGCACGGCGCAGCCCGACGGCCGTGAATTCGCTCGCGACCAACAAGTCGTTCGAGTGGTTCGAGAACAATGTGATCTATACGGTGCCGGCGAACTACCCGGGCCATGGCCGCAAGGTGTATCCGGGCTTCCTGCAGCACGCCGGCTTCGTGGCGATGAACCCCGACCGCCACCTGTCCTCGCACTACGATTACTACCTGAACCTGGTCGAGGGCGATGCCGACGACGCGGAAGCCCACGTGCGCTTCTACGACGAGTACAACGCCGTGCTCGACATGGACGCCGAGTACTACCTCGACACCATCCGCGAAGTGTTCCAGGAATTCCGGCTTGCCAACGGCACCTGGGAGATCGATGGCCAGCCGGTGCGCCCGCAGGACATCAAGGGCACCGCGCTACTGACGATCGAGGGCGAACTGGACGACATCTCGGGCGCCGGCCAGACCGCAGCGGCGCATGAGCTCTGCGCGGGCATTCCCAAAACGCGCAAGCAACACATCACCGCGGCCAAGTGCGGCCACTACGGGATCTTCTCCGGCCGCCGCTGGCGCCAGGAGATTTACCCGGAGCTGCGCGATTTCGTGCTCAAGCATCGTTGAGCCACGGCGCTTAAGCGGCACGCCGCACCCATAAAAAAACGCCCGCAAGTTGCGGGCGTTTTTCATGGGGCCGCAAACTGCCTCAGCGGCGCTCCAGGTAGGCCAGCAGCATATCGGTGTGCAACTCGGCAAAGCGTTCGTGCTCATCCTGCGCCGCCACGTCGCGCCCGATCACCGCGCTGATGGTGTAACGGTTGGACAACACATAGTAGCCAAGCGCGGAGATCGTCAGGTATAGCTGCGAGACATCGACGTTGTCGCGGAACACCCCCTGCCGCTGGCCCCGCTTGACGATATCCGCGAGCACGTTAACCACCGGGTTGATCAACTGGTGCAGCTGGGTGGACTTCTTCAGGTGGCGCGCCTCGTGCAGGTTCTCGCTGTTGACCAGGCGGATGAACTCGGGATTGCGGTAGTACCAGTCCCAGACAAAGCGAGCCAGCGTGCGGACCGCCGCAACGGGATCCTCCTCGACGATGTGCAACTGCTCCTCGGCGGCGCGAAACTCCGCATATTGTTTTTCAAGGACGGCCAGGAACAGGCCCTCCTTGCTGCCATAGTAGTAATACAGCATGCGCTCGTTGGTTTCGGCGCGGCGCGCGATCTGGTCGACGCGTGCCCCTGCCAGGCCACCCTTGGCAAATTCTTCGGTGGCCGCATCAAGGATGCGGCGGCGTGTTCCCTCGGGGTCCCGCTTGGTTCTGGTTTCGTTTCGCATGCGACGGCTGGTGAATCGTTGCGCGGATTATGGCACAGGGCAACTTGCGCGCAGTGGCCCGGCAAAGGGCGCATCATCGCGCGTTTCTGCACTGCGGCGAAATCGGGGATAATCCCTGCCGCGTGCCCGTTCCGGCCAGGAAAAAAGAGAACGGCATCCGCGCCGTACCCGCAAACCCCAAAAGCTGTCGTGACCGCCATTTCCCAGACCCTCGCCGATCGCCTCGAAGCCCTGCTGCCACAGACCCAATGCACCAAGTGCGGCTTCGACGGCTGCCGTCCCTATGCCGAAGCCATGGCAACGGGCGAAGCGGCCAGCAATCGGTGCCCGCCGGGCGGAGAAGAGGGCATCCGCCGCCTGTCGGCATTGCTCGGCACGCCGCCGCAGCCGCTGGACCCGGAGCGGGGCGTGGAGCAGGCGCGCACGGTGGCGGTGATCGAAGAAGCGCTGTGCATCGGCTGCACGCTGTGCATCCAGGCTTGCCCGGTCGACGCCATCGTTGGCGCGCCCAAGCAGATGCATACCGTGCTGGCGGACTGGTGCACCGGCTGCGACCTCTGCGTGGCCCCCTGCCCCGTCGACTGCATTGCCATGGTTCCCGTTACCGCGCAGCGCACCGGCTGGGCCGCCTGGTCGCAGGCGCAAGCGGACGAGGCCCACGCGCGCTACCTCGCCCGCCGCTCGCGGCTCGTGCGCGAGCGCGAGGAGAACGATGCGCGCTTAGCGGCCAAGGCCGCCGCCAAACTGCAGGCGCTGCAAGCCGAAGCCCCGCAAAGTGAAGAGGAACGGGCGGCGCAGGCACGCAAGCAGGCCATCATCCAAGCCGCCATCGAGCGGGCGCGCCTGAAGCAACAAGCGGTGCAGCCGCGCAATACCGAGAACGTCTCGCCTGCCGTGCAGGCACAGATCGACGCCGCCGAGGCTCGCCGCGCCAGGGCCGGCCTCACCGCCACACCGGGCCAGGCCGATCCGGATGCCACGCCTGGCGCCAACCCCGCCCCCAAGGACTCATGAACGCTGCCAAGTGCCGCGCCTTGTTCGAGACACTGCGCGAAGTCAACCCGACCCCGGTCACCGAGCTGGAATACAGCTCGCCGTTCGAGCTGCTGATTGCCGTGCTGCTGTCCGCGCAGGCCACTGACGTGGGCGTGAACAAGGCCACGCGCAAGCTCTACCCCGTGGCGCACAGCCCGGAGCAGATGCTGGCGCTGGGCGAGGACGGGCTGATTGAGTACATCAAGACCATCGGCCTGTACAAGACCAAGGCCAAGCATGTCATAGCGACCTGCCGCATCCTGGTCGAGCAGCACGGCGGGCAGGTGCCGCGCGACCGGGCCGCGCTGGAGGCCCTGCCGGGCGTGGGCCGCAAGACGGCCAACGTGGTACTGAATACCGCGTTCGGCGAGGCCACCATTGCCGTCGACACGCATATCTTCCGGGTAGCCAACCGTACCGGCCTGGCGCCCGGCAAGAACGTGCAAGTGGTGGAGCAGAAGCTGCTCAAGGCCGTGCCGCAGGAGTTCATGCACGATGCGCACCACTGGCTGATCCTGCATGGGCGCTATGTCTGCAAGGCGCGCAAGCCCGAGTGCTGGCACTGCGTGATCGAGCCGCTGTGCGAATACCGCGAGAAGACCGAGGCGCCACGCATCTGAGCGCAGGCGTAACGGACAGGCAAAAAAAGACCCGCGCGAAGCGGGTCTTTACCTATCTGGCAGCGCTTGCGCTCAGACGATGCGGCAGGCTTCGTCGAACGACAGGCGCGGGCTGCGCGGGAACAGTTTGTCGGCCTCGCCATAGCCCAGGTTCACGAGGAAATTGACCGACCACTTGCCATCGGCGAAGAAGGCGGCATTCACCTTGCCAGCATCGAAACCGGCCATCGGGCCGCAATCCAGGCCGAGGGCCCGGGCGGCCAGGATGAAATAGCCACCTTGCAGCGAACTGTTCATCAGCGCGTCGCGGGCGATCTTTTCCGGCTGGCCGGCGTACCAAGAACGCGCATCGGCGTGCGGGAACAGCTTGGGCAACTGATCGTGGAAGGCGTTGTCGAATGCGACGATAGCAGTGACCGGGGCCGAGCGGGTCTTCTCGACGTTGCCTGCTGACACGCACTCGACCAAGCGAGCCTTTTCCGCTGCGCTCTTGACGAACACGATGCGGGCCGGCGAACCGTTGGCAGCCGTCGGGCCAAACTTCATCGCGTCATAGATCTGGTGCAGCACGGCATCGTCCACTTGACGGTCTTGCCACACGTTGTGCGTACGCGCTTCGGTAAACAGCTGGGCGATTGCAACCTGGTCGATCGGTTTCATGCGGTCGGTTCCTGAACAAAAAGTGAGAACCGGATTGTATCTAAGACGCCGCGCCTCGCCACGCAAGCGATTTGAGCAAGGGGTTCAATTCTGTTGCACATCCTGCGCGCCGGAACCCTTGCTGGTCAGCCAGAGCACGCCCGCCAGGATCAAGCCGCCGCCCAGCGCCTGCGTCATCCCGACATGCTCCCCGAGCAAAAGTGCCGCCAACACCACCGTCACCACCGGTTCCAGGGTGGACAACATCGAAGCCCGCGCCGCGCCGAGCCGTTGCAAGCCGGCAAAAAAGGCCAGGATCGCCAGTACCGTGGACAGCAGCGCGATCGCCAGCAGCGCCAGCCAGCCCGCGACGCTTTGGGGGAACTGCGGTGGCACGCCAGCTCCCGCGCGCAGCACCCCCACCACGACGTAGACCACCGCCGCCGCACTGCACACCACGGTGGTGGTGGCCAGAGGATTGACACCCGCCGTCACGCGCGCGCCCACGATGATGTAGACCGAGTAGATCGCGGCCGAGGCCAGGCCAAGCCCGATGCCCAGCGCCGAGCCCTGGCCACCACCGACCGTTAGCCCCGCCCCTACCGAGCACAGCACGAGCGCGATCACGGACGCGGTGCCGAGCCGTTCCTTGAGGAAAACGGCGGCGAGGATGGTGACAAAGAGCGGATACAGGTAAAGCAGCAAGGCCACCAGGCTGGCCTGGGCATGATTGAGCGCGGTGAAAAAGCAGAACGACTGCCCAACATAGCCGATGCCGCCCATGGCGGCCAGCGCCAGCACCTTGCGCCAGCCCGGCAGGCCGACGCCGCGCAGGCGCATCGCCAGCGCCAGCGCGAGCGCGGCCAGCACGAAACGCACCGCCAGCAGGCCGTAGACATCGGTGCCCGCGTCGTAAGCAAAGCGCGCGAAGATCGCCATGGCGCCAAAGGCGCTGGCCGACAGGGCGATCAGCAACACGCCCGCGAGCTGCTCGCGGGCATGGCGCAGGGGCTGCCGGACACGGGCGGCGGAGGAACGGGGAGCGGACATGGTGGCGCGCTGGCAGGAAATGGACCCGGCGACGCCGGGCAACGCCGCATTTTAGTGGCTGGCAAGCCGATTCGGTCAGCTTGGAGCGAGGCCGGTTTGCGCTGCACTGCAGCAGTGGAAGAGCTCGTTTACAATAGCGCCATCATGTTCAATCCCTCCCGCGAAGAAGTCCGCCGTTTTTTCTGCGAAGCCTGGCAGAAGCAACGCGCAGGCAGCGTCCTCACCCCCCTCGAAGTCATTGCCGTCGACTGGATCGGCGAGCATCCCGAGTATCACAGCCTGCTCACCGACACGGAGGGCGCGCTGACTCAGGACTACACGCCTGAAGGTGGCCAGACCAATCCCTTCCTGCACCTGGCCATGCACCTGTCGATTTCCGAGCAGGTTTCCATTGACCAGCCCCCCGGCATCCGCCGCGCCTACGAATCCCTGGCGCAGCGGCTGGACTCACCGCACGAAGCGCAGCATCAGGTCATGGAATGCCTCGGCGAAATGCTCTGGCAGGCGCAACGCACCGGCATGCCGCCGGATGGCGAGCAATACATTGCCTCGATCCAGCGCCGCGCCACCCGCTAGGTGACGTACTAGCTCCAGATTGGTTGAGTACAAATCATCACAAAAATCTGGCGCATGGCGTGATAGGCACGTGATAGGCTGTGCCGCGTCACAATCTCCTGCCGCGTGCGCATCACCTCCTCACGAGGATGCGCTACCGCCTCCCATGCTCAGCACGCTCAAGCCCGAGATCTGCCGCGCCACGGCCAAGCCGCCTGCGCTCCTGCTAGCCCTCGCCCTCGTGGCCGCCGGGCCGCTATCTAGCCACGCCGCCGTGGCGTTGCTGCAACCGCCGAAGGTGGTCGACGGCACCAAGCCCCTGACCCTGACCTTGTTGCTGAGCGCTGACGGCGCGAGCCGCAGCTTCCTGGTCCCCCAGGCGATCGACGTCACGGCTTCGGCCGATCTGCAGGCCCCTGTCAGGCTCAGCATGCGGCGCGCCACTGCGGGCCCCTCGACGATCAAGCTGCGCAAGGGCGAGCACCGCACCGTCGAGTACAGTGCGCCATTGCCGCCCAACCTGCGCGGCGTGGTCCGACTCGATCCCGTGGACATCGACGCCGCGCCTGTGCTGGTCACGCTCAACCGCGCCCCGCGCGCCGACGATCCGCCATCGGCCCAGGTCGCGGCGACCCCGGCACCCGCCACAAGCGCCGAAGGAAGCACCCCTGCAGCGCCGGTTGTGCCCGTCATTCCCGTAGCAGCCGCCAGCCAGGCGTCACCCGTCCCGGCAGACCTGCGCGACCAGGGCCGGCTGACCTTCAACGACCCGATGTACTTCCTGGTCGGGGCGCATGGCGGGGCCAACGCCAAGTTCCAGTTCAGCTTCAAGTTCCGCATCTACCAAGGCGAGAATCCGGCTTCGCACGGCTTGCTTGAGAACCTGTACTTCGGCTACACGCAGTTCTCCCTGTGGGATCTGTCGAGCGACTCACGGCCCTTCCGCGACACCAACTACCGCCCTAGCCTGTTCTATTACCTGTCGGATACCGGCGTGCAGAACCGCGTGATCAGCCGGCTTTCGCTCGCGGCTGGCCTGGAGCATGAATCGAATGGCCGCGATGGCGCCCAGTCGCGCAGCATCAATACGGTGTTCGTCAAACCCACGTTTTACCTGGGGGACATGAGCAACTGGCACTGGAGTGTGTCGCCCAAGCTGTACTACTACATCGAGAAGAACGACAACTCGGACATTGCCAGCTATCGCGGCTACATGGACCTGAAGCTGGCCTACGGCAAGCCGGACTCATGGGAATTCGCCACCACCCTGCGCAAAGGCACGCAGAAGTATTACGGCAGCGTCGACGCATCGGTGACGTATCCGCTGGCCAGGCTGATCCCCGGCACGGCGGGTTACCTGATGGCAGGCTATTTCATCGGCTATGGCGAGAGCTTGCTGGATTACAACCGCAAGCTGCCTTGGCAATTCCGGCTGGGATATGCGCTGTCACGCTGACGCGCTGACGCTCTTTACGCGCCTAACCAGCCAGCGGCTTGCCACTGGCCTTCAGCCGCGCGTTGGCCACCGCCGCGGCAAACTGGCCCTGCCCATGCCAGCCGGTGGCCCGCCCCAGCTTCTTGCCCTTGTGGAAGAACATGAAGACCGGAATGCCGTGCAGGCCGAATCGCTTGCCCATATCCGGGTGCGCATAGACGTTGGCGTGCAGCCAGTGCAGCTCCAGCGCCCGCAGCGGGTCTGGATTGGCCAGCATGGCTTTCTTAGCCATCTCGCAATTGAAGCAGTCTACGCCCCAGAAAAACACGCAGACCAGTGCATCGCCTGCGGCGGCGATAGCGCCATCGATGCCGGCGCCGTCCACCTCGCGCATGCCGAACGCGTCGAAGGCACGATGGTCGAGGTGGTCGAGGTGCGCCGCCGGATCCACGGTGGTGTCAGGCGTGGCGGCATTGTCTGGCTTTGAGGGCATAGACGTCTCCAGCAATGACAGACGCCCGGGCCAGCGGCACCGGGCGTTGCTTGTGCCAGCCCGCCGGGCGGACCGCAAAGTGGTGGCGCTTACTTGGGCGCGGACACCGTGACCAGCGCCGGGCGCAGCACGCGATCGGCGATGGTATAGCCGCGCTGCAGCACCGTGACCACGGTGTTCGGCTCCTGCGGCGCCGGCACCATCGAAATGGCCTGGTGGCGGTGCGGGTCGAACTTCTCGCCAACCGGGTTCAGCTCGACGATCTTGCCCTTCTCGAAGGCGCTGACGAGTTGGCGGGCGGTCAGTTCGACCCCTTCGCGCAGCTTGGCGATATCGCCCGACCCGTCGGCCAGTGCCGCCTGCAGGCTGTCCATCACGGGCAGCAGGTAGTCGGCAAAGGTCTCGATGGCGAATTTATGGGCCTTGGCGACATCTTCCTGGGCGCGGCGGCGGATGTTCTCGCCTTCCGCGGTAGCCCGCAGGAACATGTCGTAGTTCTCCTTGGCCTTGGCTTCAAGCGCGGCCAACTGGGCCGCCACGTCCACGGTGGCGGCGTTCTCGGCCTGGCCGGCCGGGGCGGTGTTCAGCTCCTCGCTGGCTGGCGTGAGCGGCGGCGTGGTGGATGGCGTCTGCTTCTGTTCTTCCATGTCGATCCGTATAAAACAAAGGCGCGGCCTGCCTGGTGCAGGCCGCCGGGTGGTCAATCGGCAAATGTAGCCTGCAATTGGTGGCAGGCCCCCGGATTTTCAAGAGCGCACCGCGATAGTGCACTGAAACACAAGGTTACAAAGCGGGGTCTACGGAAATAGGGGTCATATTGCTTTGCTGCAGCGCACCCCCTAAGATGAAACCGTATAAAAATGACAAAAATAACGGGGTCGACGATGCAACTCAAGTGGGGCCACTTTCGAAAGGTTAGCCATGCATAAGCTGCCTGTTCTGACGGTCTTCCTTCTCGCCGCATTATCGGTGATGACAGTCTTCATCTGCCTCTCCGGCGCCTTCACGCCGCGAGACACCGAGTACGGCAGTGGCAAGGCGGTATTCAAACACTACATCATTCCCTACGTTCGCTGACCCAGCCGGGTGAGTCCGTACAGCCTGGATCGCCGTGCGCCTCACCCCCTGACGCCGTCGATCTGGCGGCGATCGCGTTTGGTCGGGCGCCCCTGCAGCTGCGATGCAGGCTCCACGTTAAGCCGCCGGTTCTCGGCATCCTGCCGCCGGCGCGCCTCGCTGGCCTCGGTTTCCGCATAAAGCGTCTGGGCTACCGCGGCCGAGCCGCGTAACCCCGCAATCCCTTTCACCACGACTTCCCAGCGTTGCTGGTGCGCCTCCAGGACGACGGTGTCGCCCGGCTTGACCTCGCGCGAATTCTTGCACGCCTGGCCGTTGACCTGCACCTTGCCACGGTCCACCGCCTCCGCAGCCAGCGAGCGCGTCTTGAAGAAGCGCGCGCACCACAGCCATTTGTCGATGCGCAGGCGGGCATCGGCCTCGAAAGATACGCTCATGTCGTCACCTCCATCCGTTGGGCAGCGCCGCGCTCATGCTGCGGCGCCGCGCGTCTGCGCGTGCGTGCGGCGGGCCTCCAGCTCATGCGGATGCGGCAGCCGCAGCGGCCAGCCCTGCAAGTGCTGCAAGCCGATCTCCGCCAGCCCGGCAATCCAGCTTTCCGCATCGTTGAGGCAAGGAATGTAGTGGAACACCTTGCCGCCTGCCACGTGGAACCCGGAGCGCCCTTCCATGGCGATCTCTTCCAGCGTCTCCAGGCAATCAGCCGGAAAGCCCGGGCAAAACACGTCTACCCGGGCGGTGCCGACCTTGCCGAGCTCCTGCAGGGTGGGCGCGGTATAGGGCTGCAGCCATTCCGCCTTGCCAAAGCGCGACTGAAAGGTGACCTGGTACTGCCCGGGCTGCAGGCCCAGCGCCTCGCCCAGCAGGCGCCCGGTCTTGAGGCACTCGCAATGATAGGGATCGCCGAGCTCCAGCGTGCGGCGCGGCACGCCGTGAAACGACAGGATCAGCTTGTCGCCCCGCGCGAAATCCGGCGTGCCATGCTGCGCCCAGTATGCCCCCACCTGCTGGTGCAAGGCCGCAATATAGGCCGGATGGTCGTGGAAATGCTTGACCAGCCGCAGCTCCGGCTGGTTTCGCCACCGCTTGAGTACCCGGAACACCTCGTCGAAGCCCGTCGCCGTGGTGGTGCCGGAGTATTGCGGATACAGCGGCAGCAGCAGGATGCGCTCGGTCCCCTGGCGGCGCAGCGCTTCCAGCACCGAGCCGATCGAGGGATTGCCGTACCGCATGGCGCACGCCACCGTCACCTCATGGCCCTGCTGGTTCAGGAGCAGTTGCAAGGCGTGCGCCTGGCGTTCGGTGTGCACCAGCAGCGGGGAACCCGTCATATGCGCCTCCCGCAGCCAGATCGACTCATACTTCATCGCCGAGGCGCGCGAGCGCAGCGGCACGATGATGCCGTACAGCAGCGGCAGCCACGCCGCACGTGGGATCTCCACGACGCGCGGGTCGGACAGGAACTGCTTGAGGTAGCTGCCGACCGCCTTCGGCGTTGGCGCATCCGGGGTGCCAAGGTTGATCAGCAGGATGGCCGTGCGCGGCGCCTGGCCATGCTGGTAGGCCGGTTCAGGGGTGAACGTCATGTAATTTCCGGTGTGGCGGGGCGGCGCGGGCACAGGGCGCGCGGCCGCCAGGTCTCGCCGAGCTTACAGGATGAGGGGAACAGGCAGTTTGTGAGACCGGGCCGGGCCAACACTAGTTCTGGCTGAGTGCGCTGGACAACAAGCGCGCGGTGATGTCGACGATCGGGATCACCCGCTCGTAGGCCATGCGGGTCGGCCCGATCACCCCGAGCGTGCCGACGATCTGGCCGTCGACTTCGTAGGGCGCGGTAATGACCGCCATGTCTTCGAGCGGCACCAGCTTGCTCTCGCCGCCGATGAAGATCTGCACGCCCTGGGCATGGCTGGAGACATCGAGCAGCTTGAGCAGGCCGGTCTTGTGCTCGAACACGTCGAACAGGCGGCGCAGCTTTTCCATGCTGGAGGACAGGTCTTCCACCTCCAGCAGCTTGCGCTCGCCCGAGATGAAGACGTGGTCGTCTTCCCCCTCGGCCATGGCACTGCTTCCCGCCTCCACTGCGGCCTGCATCAGCTGCGACATATCCATGCGCAGCGCCTGCAGCTCGCCGCGCAGGTGGTCGCGCACATTGTCGAAGCTCATGCCGGCAAAGTGCGAATTGATGAAATTGGCGGCTTCGACCAGTTGCGACGGGGAATACGGCAGCTCGGTCTGGATGATGCGGTTCTGCACGTCGCCCTCGGGGGTGACGATGATCAGCAGGATGCGCTTGTCCGAAAGCCGCATGAATTCGACCTGCCGGAACGCCTGGGCGCGCCTGGGGGTCATCACCACGCCGGCGAACTGCGACAGGTTGGACAAGGTGTGCGCCGCCGACGTGATCATCCGCTGCGGCCCGAGCTGCTGGCCGTGCAGCTGGCCCCGGATCTTGCCGGTCAGCTCGGCCAGGTTGAGCGCGCCATCCAGCGGCTGGGCGGTCAGCATGGTGTCCACGAACAGCCGGTAGCCGCGCGGCGTGGGGATACGCCCGGCCGAGGTATGCGGGCTGGCAATGAACCCCATTTCCTCCAGGTCGGACATCACATTGCGGATGGTGGCCGGAGACAGGTCGAGACCCGAGTACTTCGACAAGGTCCGTGAGCCCACGGGCTGCCCCTCGGCGATGTAGCGCTCGATGAGGGTTTTGAGAAGCGTTTTCGCACGTTCATCCATGATGCTCCTGATTTTACGCAAGTTTTCACCATTCGGGCGGCTCATCGGCGATCCGGCCCGGCGCCAAGCGCCCTCCTGCTGACAATGGTCACGGCGGTATGGTCTAATCCCGGCATGTCTTCGCTCCCCAAGCCCGGCGCCGCGCGCGCCCCATTTCGCACCGTCGCCCTGATCGGCAGGTACGCCACAGCCGGCATCGAGGGCCCGCTGGAAGAGCTGGCCGCCTGTATCCTCAGGAATGGCCAGGATGTGGTGTTCGAGCGAGACACGGCCCTGGCCACCGGGCTGACCGACTATCCGGCGCTGGCGCCAGACGAGATCGGCAAGCATGCCGATGTGGCGGTGGTGCTCGGCGGCGACGGCACCCTGCTGGGCCTGGCGCGCCAGCTGGCCGGCTACCCGGTGCCGCTGATCGGCGTGAACCACGGGCGCCTTGGCTTCATGACCGACATCCCGTTGCAGGACGTGCATTCGGTGCTGCCCGACATGCTGGCGGGCCGCTACGAGTCCGAGACCCGCATGTTGCTGGAGTCCCAGGTGGTGCGCGACGATGGCGTGATCTTCTCCGCGCTGGCCTTCAACGACGTCGTGGTCAACCGTTCCGGCATTTCAGGCATGGTCGAGCTGGCGGTGTCGGTGGACGGCCACTTCATGTACAACCAGCGCTCCGATGGCCTGATCGTCTCCACGCCGACCGGCTCGACCGCCTATGCGCTGTCGGCGGGCGGCCCGATCCTGCACCCGACCCTGTCGGGCCTGGTGCTGGTGCCGATTGCCCCGCATGCGCTGTCCAACCGCCCGATCGTCCTGCCGCACGACGCCGAAGTGTCGATCGAGGTCGCCACGGCGCGTGACGCCAGCGTGAACTTCGACATGCAGTCGCTGACCTCGCTCTTGCCCGGCGACCGCATCGTGGTGCGGCGCTCGGCCAAGACCGTCGACCTGCTGCACCCGATCGGCTACAACTATTACGCCACGCTGCGCAAGAAGCTGCACTGGCATGAGTACCCGAGCGAAGACAACCGGCTCTGATCCGCCCCGGCCCGCACCGATCCGGCCCAGATCCGTCCCCTGACATCACCCAGCCCCGACCCGTCGACCACGATGCTGCGCAGCCTGTCCATCCGCGATTTCGTCATTGTCGATACCCTCGACCTCGACTTCTCCCCGGGCTTCACCGTCTTCACCGGCGAGACCGGTGCCGGCAAGTCGATCCTGATCGACGCGCTGGCGCTGGTGCTGGGCGAGCGCGCCGACGCCGGCGTGGTCCGCGAAGGCGCCGCCCGGGCCAGCATCAGCGCCACCTTTTCCACCCCGGCCGGGCTCGACGCCTGGCTGGCCGAACACGAGCTCACCGGCGACGAAGGCACGGTGCTTCTGCGCCGCACGGTCGACGCCAGCGGGCGCGGCAAGGCCTTTATCAATGGCGCCGCCGCCACGCTGGGCCAGCTGCGCGACATTGGCGACCGCCTGGTCGATATCCACGGCCAGCATGCCCATCAGCTGCTGCTGCGCCCGGACGCCCAGCGCCTGCTGCTCGATGCCCATGCCGGACTCACCGCGCAGGCCGGTGCGGTAGCCGAAGCCTGGCGCTCGTGGCGCGCGTGCGTGCGCCAGCGCGAAACCGTCGAGCACCGCTCGCGCGAGATGCAGCTGGAACGCGAGCGGCTCGAATGGCAGGTCGGCGAGCTCGAGAAGCTGGCGCCGCAACCGGGCGAATGGGAAGACATCCAGGCCGAGTACAACCGGCTGTCGCACGCCGCCGGGCTGATCGAGGGCAGCCGCGCCGCGCTCGAGGCGCTGTCCGAGGCCGATGGCTCGGTGCTGTCCGGGCTGAACAGCGTGGTGCAGCGCCTGCGGCAGATGGCTGACGTCGACCCCGCGCTGGGCGACGTACTGGCAGCGCTGGACCCAGCGCTGGTCCAGGTCGAGGAGGCCGCGCACTCGCTCAACCGCTACGTCGACCGGATCGACCTGGACCCCGAACGCTTGCAGGTGGTGGAGGCGCGCATGCAGGCGCTGCACACCACCGCGCGCAAGTACCGGATGCCGCCCGAGCAGCTGCCGGACGAACTGATGGCGCGCCGCCAGCAACTGGACGACCTCCAGTCCGCCCAGGACCTGAACAAGGCGATGGCGCGCGAGGCCGCGGCCCGTGCCGCCTACCTCACCATCGCCCAGCACCTCGGCGCTGCCCGCAAGGTGGCGGCCGAAAGCCTGTCGGCCGCCGTGACGGATGCCATGCAGGGCCTGTCCATGGCGGGCGGCAGTTTCGCGGTGGCGCTGCACCCGCTCGACGAAGGGCAGAGCCACGGTCTGGAACAAGTCGAATTCCTGGTGGCAGGCCATGCCGGCGTCAGCGCGCGCCCCTTGGCCAAAGTGGCGTCGGGCGGCGAGCTGGCCCGGATCAGCCTGGCGATTTCCGTCATTACCAGCGAGGCCGCGCCCACCCCCACCCTGATCTTCGACGAAGTCGACACCGGCATCGGCGGCGCGGTGGCCGAGGTGGTGGGCCGCCGCCTGCAGGAACTTGGCCGCGCCCGCCAGGTGTTGTGCGTGACCCACCTGCCGCAGGTGGCCGCCCAGGCCGGCGCCCACCTGCTGGTCAGCAAGGAGACCAGCCAGCGCGACGGCACAGGCTCGGTCACCCGCTCGCGCATTCGCGCCCTCGACGCCGCCGGCCGCGTGGTCGAAACCGCACGCATGCTGGGTGGGACCACCGTGACGGCCACCACAGTGCAACACGCCGAGGAGATGCTCGCGCAAGGCCTGCGCGGCACCACCGGCACGGCCCGGGAGGCGCGCCGCTCGCGGCGCAGCGCAGGCTGACAGCCTGCGCCCTGGCCCGTAACCATTCAGGAGTTTCCCCATGTCACTCGGCAAACAGCCACACTCCCGCTCACTGGCTCGCCCGCTGCGGATCACCGCCGCCTGCGGCCTGCTGGCCTTGCTGGCCCTGACCGCCTGCCAGGCGCAACAGCGCCCGTCTGCGCCACCGCTCAACAGCATCAGCGCCGATCGCGCCGTAGGCGATATCATGGTGCGGTTCTCCGCGCCGCCCGTCACCGTGTCCGAAGACGCCGATCGCTTGCTGGCGTCGATTGCCGGGCCGATCCGCTTCGTCGTCAAGCGGCCCATGTCGGGCGGCGTGTGGCTGGTCACCGCGATCTCCGCGTCGGCCGATGCCACGATCGACCAGGCGCTTGCCACACTGCGCAGCTCCCCTCGCATCGAGCTGGCCGAACCCGACCGTGTGCTCAAGCCGAACCGCACCCAGCCCGTCGGCCGCGACATGCCCGCGAGCTGAATCCCGCAGCGGCCCGATTCCTGTCGACGGAATGCATGGCTTGGACGTTGAAGGCTGAAAGCTGAAGATTGAATGCTGTAACCGCGGTCAGTCCGAAGCGGGCTCAACGGGAGAACGTAGACATGCAGGAGCAGCTTCCATCTCGATCTGGCGAAACGCGGCGCGTGGCGTCCCATGCGGCACTGCTGCTGGCCACCGCCCTCTGGCTGGGTGCGCCGACCGCAGCCAGCGCAGCCCCCGACCCCGCCGCGCGCCCCGCGCCGCACTACACCGGCAACTTCATCGTGCGCTGGCGTGACGGCAGCACAAGCACAACCACCGGCGCGAACGCCACCAGCGCGAGTGACAGCGCCGCTGCCAGCGGCCTGTCCGAGCGCATGCTGAGCGTGCGCCAGAGCACCGGCGTGGCACTCTCGGTCAAGCGCCAGATGGGTGGCAGCCTGCAACTGCTGAGCGTCTCCGGCAGCGATGCCGCCGACCCTGAAGGTACCGCCGCCCGGCTGCGCCGGGATCCGCGCATCGCGGAAGTGGTGCCGGACCGCTGGCTGCGGCTGCACGACACCGTGCCCAACGATCCCGAGTTCGCGCTCAACCAGCCCTACCTCGGCACCCCCGCCCAGGTGGTGGGCGGCGTGAACCTGCCGCCCGCATGGGACCGCACGCGCGGCAGCAGCAGCCTGGTGATCGCCGTGGTCGATACCGGCTACCTGCCCCACCCTGATCTCGCCGGCCGCATCGTGCCCGGCTATGACTTCATTACCGATCCGAAGATCGCCAACGACGGCGATGGCCGGGACGCCGATGCCACCGACGCCGGCGACGGCGTGCCGGCGGGCTTCACCTGCCCAGGCACCACCACGCCGACCACGACCGCAACCAACAATAGCTGGCACGGTACCCGCGTGGCAGGCACGCTCGGCGCACTCACCAATAACGGGGTGAACATCGCCGGAGTGGACTGGAACGCCCGCATCCAGCCGGTGCGCGTCTCCGGCCGCTGCGGCGCGCTGCTCTCGGACACCGTGGATGGCATGCGCTGGGCCGGCGGCCTCTCCGTACCCAATGCGCCGGCCAACCCCACCCCGGCGCGCGTGATCAACGTGAGCCTGGGCGGCGGGACCTGCTCCAGCATCGAGCAGCAAGCCGTGACCGACCTCGCCGCAAATGGCGTGGTAGTGGTTGCCGCCACGGGCAACAGCGCCGGCGCGGTCGAGGCGCCAGCCGACTGCACCGGCGTGGTCGCCGTAACGGCACATGCCAATGACGGCGAGAACGCCAGCTATGCCAATGTGGGACCGCAGGTTACGCTGAGCGCGCCGGGCGGCGGCTGCGGCAACTCCAAGGTGTCGGGCGGCAAATGCTCGGTGGCGGAGTCGTTCATCCGGACCCTGTCAAATGACGGCACCACCTCGCTTGGCAATTACAACGTCATCAATTCGCAAGGCACCAGCTTTGCCGCGCCGCTGGTATCGGGCGTGGTGTCGTTGATGCTCGCCGCCAACCCGGCGCTCACGCCCGCCCAGGTGCTTGCCACCTTGAAGAGTTCGGCACGGCCCCATCCGGCTGGCACGTATTGCACGGCCCCCGCCAATGCCGGCATCTGCGGCGCGGGCCTGCTCGATGCCAATGCTGCCGTGGCCGCCGGCACGCAGGTGGTCCAGCCGGCGCCCGCCGCGCCAGCCACCTCCTCGGGTGGCGGCGGCGGCGCGGTTTCGTGGCCGCTCGCGCTCGGGCTGGGCGCGCTTGGCTCGCTGTTGAACTGGGTCGGACGCCGCCGGCGCCCGGCGCGGTCGCGCTGAAACCGCGCTGAATTCGCGGCGACCGAGGGGCACCGTCCGGCCTGCGCCGGCCGCGCCCCTTGTCAGCGCCCCTTGTCAGCGCGCCTATGCCAGTGGCTCGCCCCGGCGGCGCTGCCACCACTCCTGCACCAGCCATAGCCCCAGGCCGGCCAGCGCGCCGGCCGCGTGCGAGATGCGCACGACCCCGAACCCCCACTGCGCGTCGAACACCACGGGCGCGAGCCACGACTGCTCAAGCCAGGTCTTGACCAACACGCCAAGGCAGAGCGCCACGCCGAGCACGCGCGACACACCGCTGCCATAGAGCAGCCGCAGCCCGCCCCACAGGGCCAACCCGTGCAACGCGCCGGACAATCCGCCGTACCAGCCCACCGACGGCACCCGGCACAACGCCAGTTGCACGGCTACGCCGCAGGCGAACAGGACCGCCAACATCGCGCCGGCGCGCTCCTCGCGGCCAATCAGCAGGAACAGGCCCGCGGCGGCCAGCAGGTCCGCCAGCCAGTGCCGCCAGCCAAGGTGGACCCACATTGCCGTCAGCAGGCGCCACCACTGGCCCGCCACGCCCTGGCCCATGACCGCATCGCGCAGATAGAGCCCGTGCGCATGCAGCCACGGAATAAAGGTAAAAGCAGCACCCAGGGCGGCCGTGAGCGCCAGTACGGCCAGCATGCCGGGCCATCCCGGCCGGCGCGCCGCGCCAGCCGCCTGCACGTTCATTTGCCGCCGGCGGCTACCGGCTCGCCGAACACCGCTTGCCAGAGGGTGCGCACGTGTTCCGCCTGCTGCGCCACCACGGCCGGCGCAACCCGTGCGTGAACCTGCCCGTCCAGGCGCAGCTGGTGCTGGCGGGCACGGAACAGGCGATAGGCGTCGCCCACTTCGCGCGCCAGCGTGGCATCGATCAGGCCGATTTCTCCGGCCGTGCGCAGCAGCGCGATATTGCCGGCATTGCGCGTGAGCGCGGGATGCTCGTGGCTGTGCAGCAGCACGAGGTATTGCACCGTGAACTCGATATCGACCATGCCGCCGCGATCATGCTTGAGGTCGAACAATCCGCTTGGGTTGGGATGGCCATCGGCCACCTTGTGGCGCATGGCGACGATCTCGCCGCGCAGCGTGGCGGCGTCGCGCGGCTGGCGCAGGATCTCGTCGCGCAGGCTTTCGAAATGCGCGCCGATCTCGGGGTCGCCCGCGCAAAAACGCGCGCGGGTAAGGGCCTGGTGCTCCCACACCCACGCGGTGTTGTCGCCCTCGCGCTGCTGGTAGCGGCGAAAGCCCTCGAAGCTGGTCACCAGCAGCCCGGCCTCGCCGTTGGGGCGCAGGCGCGTGTCGACATCGAACAGCGTGCCGGCGGCGGTATGGCTGGTCAGCCAGGTGATCAGGCGGCGCGCGTAGGCGGCATAGACATCCGGGGCGCGCTCGTGCTCGTCCTCGTAGAGGAAGATGATGTCGAGGTCGGAGGCATAGCCCAGCTCCTTGCCGCCCAGCTTGCCGTAGGCGATCACGGCAAAGCGCGGCTGCTCGGCATGGCGGGTCGCCAGCTGGCGCCAGACGGCCTGCAGGGTCACCTCGAGCATGGCATCGGCCAGGTCCGACAGCCGGTCGGCGATCTGCTCGACGGTCAGCATGCCTTGCAGGTCCTGCAACAGGATGCGGAAGGTCTCGGCGTGGTGCTCGCGGCGCAGGATGTCCATCTGCGCTTCGATCTGCCCGTCGGCCGCGTCGAGGCGCGCGGCCAGGCGGCTGCGAAAGCCAGCCCAGTCGGGCGCGCCCGCCAGGGCGTCGCTGTCGAGCAGTTCGTCGAGCAGTTGCGGGTGGCGGGTCAGGTAGGCGGCGGCCCAGCTTGATGCGTGCAGCGTGTCGGCCACGCGCGCCATCGCCTGCGGGTACTCGGAAAGCAGCGACAGGTAGGACGCGCGGCGGCTGATGGCATCCAGGAAATCGACAAAGCGGGCGATGGTGCGGTCGGCATCTTCCTGGCGCGAGGCCAGGTCAAGCGCGCGGTTGACCAGCAGGTCAAAGCGCACCCGGCTGGGCTCGGACAGCGCGCGGTAACGCAGCGAGCCGCCGATGGCGCGCAGGCGGTCGAGCAGCCCGGTGCAATCGCTGAAGCCGGCTGAGGCAAGGCGTTCGCACGGCGGTTCATCCTGTTCTTCCTGGATCAGCGCCGGCCACAACGCCTCGCACGGCGCGTGCGCTTCATCGGGGTCCGAGAAGGTGGCCTCGAACTGCTGCGCCACCGGATCCTGCAGCGATGCCAGCCGCTCGAGCAGGGCCGGCCAGTCGGCGCAGCCCATCATCTTCGCCACTGCCAGCTGCTCCTCTTCCGAGGTTGGCAGGTGGTGCGTCTGGGCATCGTCGCGATACTGCAGGCGGTGCTCTAGCTGGCGCAGGAAGCGGTAGGCGTGCGCCAATTGCTCGGCCTGGCCCGCAGGCAACAGCCCATGCTCCACCGCCACCGTCAACACCTCCAGGGTGGGCCGGATGCGCAGCGCCGGGTCCTGGCCGCCGCGGATCAGCTGGAAGACCTGGGCCATGAACTCGATCTCGCGGATGCCGCCGCGGCCGAGCTTGATATTGAAGGCACGCTGGTTGACGCGCTGGCCGCCGCCTGGCGCCGCCAGCCCGCCGCTGCGCTTGGCCGCCTCGGCGCGGATCTGCGCATGCAGCGAGCGGATCGCCGCAATCACGCCGTAGTCGAGATAGCGGCGGAAGACGAAGGGCGTGGTCAGGCTGGCCAGTTGCGCGGCGGTACGCTGCGCATGCGGCGTATCCAGCGCCGACACCACCCTGCCCTTGATCCAGGCGTAGCGCTCCCACTCGCGCCCCTGCACCATCAGGTATTGCTCCAGCATGCCGAAGCTGCAGGCCAGCGGCCCGGCGTCGCCGTTGGGGCGCAGGCGCATGTCGACGCGGAACACGTAGCCGTCTCCGGTCACGTCGGCCAGCAGGTTGATCAGGCGCCGTCCCAGGCGGATGAAGTATTCGTGATTGGACAGGCTGCGTTGCCCGCCGCGCGTGTCGCCGTCTTCGTCGTACAGGAAGATCAGGTCGATATCGGACGACACATTGAGCTCGCGGCCACCCAGCTTGCCCATGCCGACCACCACCAGCTCCTGGACTTCCCCACTGCTCTGCCCGACTGGACGGCCGTAGGTCGGGGCGAGGTCCGCTTCCAGCATGGCCAGGCCGTACTGGATGCCGAGCTCGGCCAGATCCGTCATAGCGCCGGTGACTTCGCCCAGCGTCGACTGCCCGCGCAGATCGCGCTCGATCACCACGCACATCACTTCCGCGCGCAAGCGGCGCAGCGCGCGCTTGATGGCGTCGTCCACATCGGCGCACGGCTCATGCAGGACCTTGAGCCGTGCCTCCATCCAGGCGCGCGTGAGCGGCTGGTCGCGCGCGAGCGCGACGATTTCGGCCAGCTCGGGACGGGCCTGCACCATGCGGCGGGTGTAATGGGAATAGGCGGGCGAGTACAATGCCATGCCGGCGCAATCGACCGGCACGAGTTCAACGGCGGCCACCACCGAGAACGGGCCGGTGGCCATGTCGGCCACGGCCTGCCTGGCAGCGCTGGAAGTGTTGCCAGGCGCATGTTCGCCGGCAGCGCTCTCGGTTGCAGCAGTATCGGGCGCGGCTGCGGAACTCGTCGGATCAGTGGAAGTCATTCCTGTTACTTGGTAGCGCGTGAGCCGGCCCTGGGCCGGCGCGCGCGTTATGCACGGCCGGTCAGGCACCGAATTGGAGAGCGCCTAGTATTGTCGGATAATCTGCGCATGTCCAGCCGCGCCACCCCACCTGCCGATCCCTCCGCCGCCACCGCCGGCGGCACGCCGGCACTCGAAGGGGCCGCCGGTGCAGGCTCACCCCCACCGCAGCAAGGCAACCTGCGCGCACTTGCGTTTGTGCGTGCTTGCGGCCGCGCCCTGCTCGCAGGCTTGCGCCATCCCGTCTGGCGCGGCCTGGGACGCGTGCTGGTGCGCCTGGCACTGGCGCTGGTGCTGCTGGCGCTGCTCGCCGGGCTCCTGATCCGCTTCGTGCTCTGGCCGCAGGCCTCCGCCGCCCGCACCTGGCTCGAGCAGCGCGGCTCGGTGGCGCTCGCGGCCCATTTGAGCATCGGCCAGCTGGATACCTACTGGGATGGCTGGCACCCCGCTTTCCATGCCCGCGACGTCAAGGCCGTCGATGCCGAGCAGCGCGTGCTGCTGGCGGCGGGCGAGCTTGACGGCAAGCTGTCATGGCGCTCCCTGTTCAGCATGGACGTGCTGTTCCAGCGGATCTCCGCCAGCCGGACCGACCTGCTGATCCGCCGCTCCGCCGACGGCAAGCTCAAGGTGGCCGGCATGGCCGTGGATACCACCGGTGCCCAGCCGCAGGACAACCGGCTGTTCGACTGGCTGCTGTCCCAGGGCAAGGTCGAGCTGACCGACGGCAAGCTGCGCTGGCTCGACGACAAGAACAAACTGCCGCAACTGGACGTGGGCGATATCCAGCTCAGCGTGCAGCGCCACGGCTCGCGCCACACGTTCAAGCTCGAAGCGCAATCGGCCACGCTTGCGCCACGCCCGCTGGTGGTGCAGGCGGACTTCCGCCATGAATACCTGCACCGCACCGGCGACTGGCACAACTGGTACGGGCAAGCCAGCTGGGACCTTGGCCGGCTGGAGCTCCCGGTGCTGCAGCGCTATCTCGCGATCTTCGACCGGGTCACGCGCGGCACCTTCAGCACCGACGGCACCATCGAGTTTCGCGGCGGCCAGATCACCCGCAGCCAGGCCCGGCTGCGCGCCAACAGCGTGGACCTGAAGCTCTCCGGCGCACCCGAAGCGCTCAAGCTCGCCAGTGCCCAGGCCTTTGTCCTGCACCGCGCGGGGCGCGACCGCGACAACATCCTCACCATCGACACCCTGCTGTGGCAGCCCGAGCCGGCGGAAGGGCCGGCCGTGCCACCGGCACAGCAAGCGCAGGCGGCTTCCGCAGCAGCGGCCTCCCCCGGCGGCGCCAGCGCGGCCGCCGGCCTGGCCAGCGGCGAAGGCGCCTGGCGCGAAGGCATGCGCAAGGTAGTGGTCGGCTGGGCCACCGACAACAAGGGCGCGTTGCGCAAGTTCACGCTCAAGGCACCCACCTTCGACCTGAATACCGTGCGCGCGCTGGCCACCTCGCTGCCGCTCGACACCGCTTTGTCGCGCCAGCTGCGCGCGCTCCAGCCCTCCGGCCATGTCGACAACCTGGACGTGAACTGGACCCGGGATCGCCAGGGCATGCTGAGCCGCCGCGATGGCCAGCGCCACTTCAACGTGCAGGGCACGCTGCGCAGCGTCTCGGTGCTTGGCCAGCCCGCCAACCCGCCCGTCGGCGCGAATGGCAAGCCGCACCTGGGCGTGCCGGGCTTTTCGCGGATCTCCGGCAGCTTCAGTTTCGACGAGCGCCAGGGCAGCGCCCGTTTTGAAGGGAACAATGCCGCGCTGATGCTGCCCGGCATGTTCGAGGATCCGCGCCTGTCGTTCGACCAGATCAACGGCGAGGTGCGCTGGACCAATGACAACGGCAAGCTGGCGGTGCGCACCGACGGCGTGCAATTCGCCAACGCGGATACCGCCGGCAGCGTACGCGGCACATGGCACGCCGGTGGCGACGGGCACGGCGGCATTGCCGACCTGACTGGCGAGCTGACCCGCGCCCAGGTCAGCCGTGTGCCGCGCTACCTGCCCATGGGCATACCCGCCTCCACGCGCCAGTACCTGGCTGGCGCCCTGGTCGGCGGCGAAGCCAGCGACGTCAAGTTCCTGGTCAAGGGCGACCTGGAGCACTTCCCCTTCCACAGCCCGTTCGAGGGTGCCGGCGACTTCCGGGTCGAGGTGCCGATCCAGCATGTCAGCTACCAGATCGCGCCCCATGTGAGCGCGCCGGCGGGCAGCGTCGCCAGCGCCAGCAATGGCGGCAAGGCCTGGCCGAACTTCACCGACATCAGCGGCCACTTGCTGTTCGAGCGCGGCGGCCTGTCGTTCGTCGCGCAGCGCGCCGGCGTGCAAGGCGCCACCGGCGTCACGCTGCAGGACGTCAACGGCCGCATCGCAGACCTCGGCGAGCATGGCCGCCTGGTGCTGGACGGCAGCGCCAGCGGGTCGATGGCAGGCTTCCTGCGTTTCGTCGCCGCCAGCCCGGTGCGCGACTGGACCGGCCAGGTGCTGACGGATATGCGCGCCCAGGGCAACGGCGAGCTTCGGCTCAAGCTTGACCTGCCGCTGACCGAGGCGCATGCGACCAAGGTCGACGGCCAGTTCCGGCTGCCCGGCAACGAGGTGGTGCTGACCCCGCAATTGCCGGTGCTGGCCGGCACCACCGGCGTCGTCGCCTTCAACGAGCACGGCTTCCAGCTCAACGACCTGCGCGCCCGCTTCCTGGGCGGCGAGATTCGCGCCGGCGGGGGTAGCCAGCCCGACGGCACGATCCGGGTCAATGCCGGTGGCAACCTCACCGCCCAGGGCATCCGCGAGGCGTTTGGCGCCTCGCCGGCGGCCGCGCTGGTACAGAAGCTGGAAGGCAGCACTGCCTACAGCGCCGTGATCGGCGTGCGCGATCACCAGCCCCAGATCACGGTCGCATCGGAGCTGGCCGGGCTGGCGGTGAACCTGCCTGCCCCCATGGCCAAGAGCGCGGCGCAGCCCGTGCCAATGCGCTTCGAGCTGCGCCCGGCAGCCGCCCGCGCCGGCAGCGAAGAGATGCTGGTGCAGTATGGCAACGTGCTCAATGCACGCTACCTGCTGCGCCGAAATGGCGACGCCATGGAAGTGCAAGCCGGAGGGATCGGCATCGAGCAGCCGGCGCCGCAGCCCGCCAGCGGCGTCACCGCGGCGCTCACCGCCAGCCGCTTCGACCTGGACGCGTGGCGCGCCCTGCTGGGGGAGGCCGGCAAGGCCAGCGCAGGCAATGCCGCGCCGGTGTCCGCCTATCTGCCTGAACGCATTTCCGCGCGCACGCGCACGCTGCACGCCTTTGGCCGCGAGTTTGACGATGTCGTGCTCGAGGCCACCCGCGAGAGCGCTGGCTGGGGCATGCAGATCGAGTCCCGCCAGGTGGCGGGGAAACTGCGCTGGCGCAGCGATGCGGCCACCCCCGCAGGCGCGCTCACGCTGCGCCTGTCGCATCTGAGCATTCCCGACACGGGCGACGCCGCCAGCGCCGGCGATCCGCTCGACAGCAGCACCGGCGACCTGCCCGCGCTGGACCTGGTCGCCGATCGGTTCGAACTGCACGGCCGCGACTTCGGCAAGCTGGAGGTCAAGGCGCGCTCCAGCGAAGACGGCGGCGAGCCCGTATGGACGCTGGACCGTCTGGTCATCGAGCAACCGGGCGCCACGTTTACCGGCAGCGGCAGCTGGCGCTTGCCGCGCCGGGTGCGCGAGGGCGCTGCCGCCGAGCGCCGCACGCTGCTCGACTTCAAGCTCGACGTGCGCAACGGCGGCCAGGTGCTCGAACGCATGGGCCTGCCCCACATGCTGGCTGATGGCCATGGCACCTTCGAAGGCCGGGTCGGCTGGCGCGGCTCGCCGCTGTCGATCGACTACCCTACCTTGTCGGGCCGGATGAAGCTGCAACTGGAGAATGGCCAGATCCTCAGCGTGGACCCGGGCGCGGCCAAGCTGCTGGGCGTGCTTAGCCTGCAAGGCCTGATGCGGCTGGCCACCTTCGACTTCCGCGGCGTGGCGGGCCAGGGCATGGTGTTTGACGAGATCACCGGCATCGGCACGATCGAGAACGGTGTGGCCAGCACCAAGGACTTCGCGCTCAAGGGTGGGCAACTGCGCGCCTCGATGACCGGCAGCGCGAACATCCCGCGCGAAACGCAGGACCTGGACGTGACGGTAGTGCCGCGCATCAACGCCACCTCCGCCTCGGTAGCGGCGGCGTTCATCAATCCCGCGCTCGGCATCGGCACACTGGCGGCGCAGTTGCTGTTTGCTGACGAATTCTCCAAGGCCTTCAGCCGCCGCTACCATATCAGCGGTGGCTGGGCGAACCCGCAGATCATCAAAGTGGGGGAGAATAAGACCGATTCGCCGCCCGTGCAGGGTTTGTTCAATCGTGTCTACCCGGCGCCATAACCGTAGCGACTGGCCCCGCCGTCCGAGCCCCGCCGCGCAGCCGCCGCAAGCCAAGGAAACCGCTTCATGACCGCAAACGCCTCCGCATCAGCACCCAGCGCGGCCCACGGCGCGACCCCTTTTCGCGTCGCCGCCATCCAGACCATCAGCGGGGTTTCGCCTGAGGCCAACCTGGCCCGCGCCGACGCGCTGATCGCGCAGGCCGCCAAGGGCGGCGCCGAGCTGGTGCTGCTGCCGGAGTACTTCTGCATGATGGGCCTGCGCGAAGGCGACAAGGTTGCCATCCGCGAGCGCGACGGCGACGGGCCGATCCAGTCATTCCTGGCCGATGCCGCGCGGCGCCACCGGATCTGGCTGGTCGGCGGCACCCTGCCCTTGTGGTGCGAGGACGAAGCCCGCGTCTACAACACGTCGCTCGCCTACGACCCGCGCGGCGAACGGGTGGCGCGCTACGACAAGATCCACCTGTTCGGCTTCACCCGCGGCAGCGAAAGCTACGATGAATCGCGTACCATCCTGGCCGGCCAGACTCCGGTCAGCTTCGAGGCGCCCTGTGGGCGGGTCGCCATGTCGGTCTGCTACGACCTGCGCTTTCCGGAGCTCTACCGACAGCTCGCGGCGGGCGGCGGCACCAGCTTGATTTTGATGCCGGCCGCCTTCACCTACACCACCGGCCAGGCGCACTGGGAGATCCTGCTGCGCGCCCGCGCCATCGAAAACCAGTGCTATGTGCTGGCCGCCGCACAGGGCGGCAAGCACGAGAACGGACGGCGCACCTGGGGCCACTCGATGCTGATCGACCCCTGGGGCGAGGTGATGGGGGTGCTGCCGGAAGGCGAAGGCGTGGTAAGCGGGCTGATCGACCCCGCGCGCCTGGACGAGGTGCGTCAGAACCTGCCTGCGCTGCGCCATCGGGTGCTGTAGCATGTACAAGCAATGACCTGGCCGATTCCCCGATTCCCCGGAATCGCCAGCATCCCAGATTTTTACGCGGCGGCGTCATTTCGCCACCGCGGCACGACGATAAAGGACAACCATGAACGCCGGCGACCTCGGAATCCGCAACCTCGCCACCGCCCAGCAATTGCTGCTGGCACCCTACGGCCTGGACGAAACCAACCTGCAGCGCGTGCTGGCGGACATCTTCACGCATAAGGTCGATTACGCCGATCTCTACTTCCAGTACACCCGCAACGAAGCGTGGAGCCTGGAAGAAGGCATCGTCAAGTCGGGCAGCTTCAGCATCGACCAGGGCGTTGGCGTGCGCGCCGTGTCCGGCGACAAGACCGCCTTTGCCTACTCCGACGACATCAGCCTGGACGCCTTGCTCAAGGCCGGCGCCGCAACCCGCACCATCGGCCGCGCCGGCAGCGGCCGCGTCAAGGTGGCGAGCAAGATGGCTTCCCAGGGCGGGCGCAACCTGTACTCGCCCAATGACCCGCTGGACTCGATGGATGCCGCCGAAAAGGTGGCGCTGCTCGAGCGCGTGGAACGCATGGCCCGCGCCAAGGACCCGCGCGTGGTGCAGGTGATGGCAGGCCTGGCCGGCGAATACGACGTGGTGCTGGTGGCGCGCAGCGACGGCGTCATCGCCGCCGACGTGCGCCCGCTGGTGCGGGTCTCCGTCACGGTGATCGCCGAGCAGAACGGGCGCCGCGAGATCGGTTCCTCCGGCGGCGGCGGGCGCTATGCCTACGGCTATTTCACCGATGAGCTGCTGCGCCAGTACGTGGACGAGGCCGTGGCCTCGGCGCTCGTCAACCTCGAGGCGCGCCCGGCTCCGGCCGGTGCGATGACCGTCGTGCTCGGCCCGGGCTGGCCCGGCGTGCTGCTGCACGAGGCCATCGGCCATGGCTTGGAAGGCGACTTCAACCGCAAGGGCTCGTCGGCCTTCGCCGGGCGCATGGGCGAGCGCGTGGCGGCCAAGGGCGTGACGGTGGTGGACGACGGCACGCTGGCCAACCGCCGCGGCTCGCTCAACCTCGACGACGAGGGCAACCCGACCCAGTGCACCACGCTGATCGAGGACGGCATCCTCAAGGGCTACATCCAGGACACGCTCAACGCGCGCCTGATGAAGATGCCGGTAACCGGCAACGCGCGCCGCGAGAGCTACGCCGCGCTGCCGATGCCGCGCATGACCAACACCTACATGCTCAACGGCAACCGCGACCCGCAGGAGATCATCGCGAGCGTCAAGCGCGGCCTCTACGCGGTCAACTTCGGCGGCGGCCAGGTCGACATCACCAACGGCAAGTTCGTGTTCTCCGCCAGCGAGGCCTACCTGATCGAGGACGGCAAGATCACCGCCCCGGTCAAGGGCGCCACGCTGGTCGGCAATGGCCCGGAATCGCTCAAGGACGTCACCATGATCGGCAACGACATGCGCCTGGACTCGGGCGTGGGCGTGTGCGGCAAGGAAGGCCAGAGCGTGCCGGTGGGCGTGGGCCAGCCGACCCTGCGCATTGAGAACATGACGGTGGGCGGCACGGCCTGATTGCCGTCCCGCAGGTCGGGCAGGTCGGGCAGGTCGGGCAGGTCGGGCGCGGGCCCTTGCCGTTCAGGGCCGCGCCTCGTAGATCAGGTTGAACGGCGTTTGCGCCGCCCGGCGAAAACGCGAAAAACCGCCCTGCTGCACCACCGAGCGCATGCGTGCCTCGCCCGACTGGGCGCCCAGGCACAGCCCCACCTCCTGCGAGCGCGACGCTGGCGTGCAGATGAAGGTCGAGGCCGAGTAGAACACCCGCCCGACCGGGTTCAGGTTGTCTTCGAGCCGGTCGTTGGCGAAAGGCTCGACGATCATCCAGGTGCCGTCCGGGCGCAAGGTCTCGCGCACATGCGTGGCGGCGCCGACCGGATCGCCCATATCGTGCAGGCAGTCGAACACGGCCACCAGGTCGTAATCCTTGCCGCCATACTCCTTGGCTTTTGCCACTTCGAAATGCACGCGGTCCTGCACGCCGGCGCGCGCCGCCGCCTCGGTGGCGAAGCGGATCGACGGCTCGTGGTAGTCAAAGCCGTAGAACTCCGATGCCGGATACGCCTGCGCCATGATGATGGTGGAGGCGCCATGCCCGCAGCCCACGTCGGCCACGCGAGCGCCAGCCTGCAGCTTGGCCTGCACATCCTCCAGCGCGGGAATCCATTCCGCCGTCAGGTGCGCCGCGTAGCCCGGACGGAAGAACCGTTCGGTGCCGTGGAACAGTGATGGATCGTGTTCATGCCAGCCTAGCCCGCGCCCATTGCGAAAGGCGTCCACGATCTTGGGAATTGCCTTGAACTGCGCGACCGCGATCTGGAAGGCGCCGGGAATAAAAGCGGGGCTGCCCTCCTGGGCCAGCGCGAAGGCCTGCTCCTCGGTCAGGCTGAACAGATCGGTGGCCGGGTCGTACGCGACATAGCCGCTGGCCGCCTGCGCGGACAGCCACTCGAGCAGATAGCGCGCATCGGTATGGGTTTTCTCGGCCAGCACCTGCACTGTCATCGGTTTCTCGGCCAAGGCTTTGTACAGGCCAAGCGTATCGCCGACCACGATGGTGGCGGCATGCATCACCGCGCCCAGATCCTGGACGAACTGCCCCATGAAGGCGTTTAGCCTCCCCTCATCGATCGCCATGGTGTTTCCCTCCCCCTCGCCTCAGCCCCGCGTGCCTGGGCTGCCCGGCACGCCGTGTTCGCCTGTCTTCCCCCGGGCAAACCGGTGCAGGTGCCGCCGCCGCACTGCGGTGCGCGCTGGCGACGCCTATACTGGCCTCATTCATGTTGGTTCACGCACGGGAAGGCGCCAATACGCAGCATTGCGTACCGGCGCGCAGCCCAAAGCCGCCGCAATGCTCACATCCAGCCACAGCCAGGATGACCAGGCGCTCTCCATGCTCGCCAGGCTGACCGCGCGCGAGCAGCAGGTGCTGCGCTGGCTGGCGCACGGCAAGACGGACCGTGAAATCGCGGGCATGCTCGGCATCAGCGCCCGCACGGTGCAAAAGCACCTCCAGCATGTGTACGTGAAGCTGGGTGTGGAGAACCGCACCGCCGCCGTGATGCGCGGGCTGGAGCTGGATCCGGGCCCCGCCATCGGACGGCCGGAAATTGTGGCCGGGCCAATGCCGGACGCTTGCCAAGCCCCTTAAAACGCGCTATAAAGATGCTTCGTTACCCGATGGTCAACCGCCTCCGCCGGCAGAATTGGCAAGGCCAGCGCAATTTTCTGCCATCTCGTGACGCGTTGCCGCAAATAACCGACGCCATTTGAGCCGCATCCCATCCATGTCCGCTAAGTTTTATTTTTACTTTTTTAGCGATCTCGCACCGCTGGCGGATGGAGAGGGACGATCGTAAGTGCCTCCAGAATTCAAAAAAAGCCGCCAGCGAACCTGGCGGCTTTTTTTATACCGGCCCGCACCCAGCTCTAGCCCAGACACCCCAAACACACGACCCTACAAAATCCGGAGCCATCATGCTGAAGAACACCGACGACCTGCGTATTCGCGAACTCAAGGAATTGTTGCCCCCGGCGCACCTGATCCGCGAGTTCGGCTGCTCCGAAAAGGCGTCCGACGTGATCTACGGCGCGCGCCAGTCCATGCACCGGATCCTGCACGGCATGGATGACCGCCTGATCGTGATCATCGGCCCCTGCTCCATCCACGACACCCGCGCCGCACTCGAGTACGCCAAGCTGCTCAAGGTCCAGCGCGACCGTTTCGCCGGGGAGCTGGAGGTCGTGATGCGGGTGTATTTCGAAAAGCCGCGCACCACCGTGGGCTGGAAGGGGCTGATCAACGACCCGCACATGGACGGCAGCTTCAAGATCAACGATGGCTTGCGCACCGCGCGCGAACTGCTGCTGAACATCAGCGAACTAGGCGTGCCGACCGGTACCGAATACCTCGACATGATCAGCCCGCAATACATCGCCGACCTGGTCAGCTGGGGCGCCATCGGCGCGCGTACCACCGAAAGCCAGGTGCACCGGGAACTCGCCTCCGGACTGTCGTGCCCGGTCGGATTCAAGAACGGCACCGATGGCAACGTCAAGATCGCTGTCGATGCGATCAAGGCCGCCTCGCAGCCCCACCATTTCCTGTCGGTGACCAAGGGCGGGCACTCCGCCATCGTGTCGACCTCGGGCAATGAGGATTGCCACATCATCCTGCGCGGCGGCAAGACCCCCAACTACGATGCCGCCAGCGTGCAGGAAGCCTGCGAAGCGATCTCCAAGGCAGGCCTGGCCGCGCGCCTGATGATCGATGCCTCGCACGCCAACAGCAGCAAGAAGCACGAGAACCAGATCCCGGTCTGCGAGGACATCGGCCGCCAGATGGCCGCGGGCGACGAGCGTATCGTCGGCGTGATGGTGGAATCCCACCTGGTGGGCGGCCGCCAGGATCACGCCCAGGGCACGCCGGTGGAAGACCTCACCTACGGCCAGTCGGTCACCGATGCCTGCATCGGATGGGACGATTCGGTAAAGGTGCTCGAAACCCTGGCCAGCGCCGTCAAGGCACGCCGCCTGGCCAAGGGCACCGGCAACTGAGCCGCCTGACGCCGCCCGGGGCGCAAGCGCACCGGGCGCGCGGGCAAAGAAAAAGCCGCTGGGACCAGCGGCTTTTTCTTGTTCCGGACCCGCGCGGGCGTGGGCCGGCGCCAGTTGGCTTACTTCTTCAGGACCAGGCCGCCCGGCAGCGATTCGATGTAGGCGGCGATATCCTTCAGCTCATCCCGGGTGAAGGGACGCGGCTTGCCATCCTTGCCCGTCACGCCGGGGTTGGCGTTGACCTGGCCGGCCATGATGGCGTTGGAGCGGCCCACCTGCGGGTTGGTGGTGATCTGGTAGGCGGCCAGCGCGTGGTACAGGTAGTCGGCATGCTGGCCGGCCAGCTTCGGGTAATCCGGGGTGATCGGGGCATTCATGCCGGCGCCGTGGCAGGCCGCGCAGTTGCCCTTCTCCACCAGCGCCTTGCCGCGCGCGAGGTCGGCAGCCGAGGCAGTGATGGCCGAGGCGCCCAGCACGAGTGCGCCGATCGCGAGCGAAAGCGTCTTAAGCGTATTCATGGGTGGGTCCTCTTACTTCTGGGTGTTGTTTTGCGTGCTGGAAGACTGCTGCGCGTAGTAGGCAGCCACGTCGGCGATGTCCTGGTCGGTCAGGGTCGCGGCAATGCCACGCATGGTCGGGTGCTTGCGGTCGCCCTTCTGGTATTCCTTGAGCGCATTCTCGATGTACTTGGCGTTCTGGCCGCCGAGCAGGGGCACCTGGTACACCTCGGGGAAGGAGGCGCGATAGCCGGGAATCCCATGGCAACCAATACACATCGCGACCTTGTTTTTGGCGGCGTCCACATTGCCCTTGACTTCCTGGGCTTGCGCAGCCGTTGCGGCCGCGCCCAGCACCACCATCGTGAGGAGCTTTTTCATTGTCGTAGCTGATTGGAAGTGTTAAACCCTGCGTGACCTGCCCAACCGGTCGGAAATGGCTTCAGAATGCGTCCGGCCGGACCGTATCTGCCCGCGGGTAGATGCGGTGCTGCCAGCGTGGGCCGGATACCCGGGCGCCGTGGTTGGCGCTGCCGGTGCATCTCGGCGTTGTCTCCGCCTCATTCTGTAACCATCTCTTGTCATCGCCGCCTCCCGGCAAGGACCGCGGGAGTGACAAGGCGGACGAAGCGAGGGGGGTGGAGTCTTGGACGTGGGGGGCGCGTCAAACCGCCGCATTGTACAGCACGCTGCACGTGGCAGTCCAGCATGGCACGGCGAGCCACACGCGAACCGAAAAGCTCTTTTATACTGGCCAATTCCGACACGCACAAACCCCTTCAGGTTGCCCCATGTCCAACACCACCAACGCCAGCCAGAACCAGCAAATCCGTTTCGAAGGCACGCAGCAATACGTCGCCACCGATGACCTCAAGCTGGCCGTCAATGCCGCCCGCGCCCTGCAGCGCCCGCTCCTGATCAAGGGCGAGCCCGGCACCGGCAAGACCATGCTGGCCGAGGAGGTGGCCGCGGCACTCGGCATGCCGCTGCTGCAGTGGCACATCAAGTCCACCACCAAGGCGCAGCAGGGCCTGTATGAATACGACGCGGTGTCGCGCCTGCGCGATTCGCAGCTCGGTGACGACCGCGTCCACGACATCCGCAACTACATCATCAAGGGCGTGCTTTGGCAGGCCTTCGAGGCCGACCAGCAGGTGGTGCTGCTGATCGACGAGATCGACAAGGCCGACATCGAATTCCCGAACGACCTGCTGCGTGAAATCGACCGCATGGAGTTCTATGTGTACGAGACGCGCGAGCTGGTCAAGGCGCGCCACCGCCCGCTGGTGATCATCACCTCGAACAACGAGAAGGAGCTGCCCGACGCCTTCCTGCGCCGCTGCTTCTTCCACTACATCAAGTTCCCCGATGCGCAGACCATGCAGCGCATCGTCGACGTGCACTATCCCGGCATCAAGCGCGAGCTGGTGGCCGCGGCGCTCGAGTCGTTCTACGAGATGCGCAACCTGCCGGGCCTGAAGAAGAAGCCCTCCACCTCGGAACTGATCGACTGGCTCAAGCTGCTGATGGCCGAGGATATCCCGCCCGAAGCGCTCAAGAGCCCGGACAAGAAGGCCGCGATCCCGCCGCTGCACGGCGCGCTGCTGAAGAACGAGCAGGACGTGCACCTGTTCGAGCGTCTCGTCTTCATGAACCGCGCCAACCGCTGAGCGCCGCGCCATGGCACGCTTTATCGAACCCGTCACCCTGCGCGGCCAGCACGCCCTGCTGGAGCCGCTGCGCCCGGAGCACGAGGCTGAGGTACAGGCCGCCGTCGCCGATGGTGAGCTGTGGAAGCTCTGGTACACCTCGGTGCCGGCGCCGGACCAGGTGCGCACATGGACCGACACCGCGCTGCAGATGCGCGAGCAGCAGGGCGCGATGCCGTTCGTGATCCGCGAGGTCCGCGATGGCGTGCCGGGCGCGGTGGTGGGCGCGACGCGTTACTTCAATGTCGACGGTGCCAACCGGCGCCTGGAGATCGGCCATACCTGGCATGCGCAGCGCGTGCAGCGCAGCGCCGTGAACACCGAATGCAAGCTGATGCTGCTCACGCACGCGTTCGAGCAGCTGGCATGCATCGCCGTGGAATTCCGCACGCACTGGATGAACCACCAGAGCCGCACCGCCATCGCCCGGCTTGGCGCCAAGCAGGACGGCGTGCTGCGCAACCACCAGCGCATGCCCGACGGTTCGCTGCGCGATACCGTGGTGTTCTCCATCATCGCCAGCGAATGGCCGACGGTGAAGCGCCACCTGCAATACCGCCTGGACCTGCCGGGGCGCGCCTCGTGAACCTGCACGCAAACCGCCGCCCCCGCTGCGGGAAACTCTAAGCGAGCCCACCATGCTGATCGATTTTTTCTTCTCGCTGCGCCACGCCAAGCTGCCCGTCTCGGTCAAGGAATACCTGACCATGCTGGAAGCGCTCAAGGCCGAGGTGATCACGCCGTCGATCGACGAGTTCTACTACTTGTCGCGCATGACGCTGGTCAAGGACGAGAAGCACTTCGACAAGTTCGACCAGACCTTTGCCGCTTACTTCAAGGGCATTGAGAGCCTGGTCGACTGGAAATCCGACATCCCCCTGGACTGGCTGCAAAAGACGCTGGAGCGCGAGCTCTCGGCCGAGGAAAAAGCCAAGATCGAAGCCATGGGAGGCCTCGACAAGCTGATGGAGCGGCTCAAGCAACTGCTCGACGAGCAAAAGGAAAAACACGAGGGCGGCAACAAGTGGATCGGCACCGGCGGCACCTCGCCGTTCGGGCACGGCGGCTATAACCCGGAAGGCATCCGCATCGGCGGGCCGTCCAAGGGCAACCGCACCGCCATCAAGGTGTGGGAAACCCGCGCCTACAAGGACTACGACGACCAGGTCGAGCTCGGCACGCGCAATATCAAGGTGGCGCTGCGCCGACTGCGCCGTTTCGCGCGCGAAGGCGCGCAAACCGAGCTGGACCTGGACGACACCATCCACTCCACCGCCGCCAATGCCGGCCTGCTCGACATCAAGCTGCGCCCGGAGCGCCACAACAAGGTCAAGGTGCTGATGCTGATGGACGTCGGCGGCTCGATGGACGACCACATCAAGCGCGTGGAGGAATTGTTCTCGGCCACCAAGACCGAGTTCAAGCACCTGGAGTATTACTACTTCCATAACTGCGTGTACGACTACGTGTGGAAGAACAATCGCCGCCGCCATGCGGAGAAGATCGCCACGTGGGACCTGATCCACAAGTACACGCCGGACTACAAGGTGATCTTTGTCGGCGATGCCACCATGAGCCCGTACGAGATCCTGCAGCCCGGCGGCTCGGTGGAGTACAACAACCCCGAAGCCGGGGCGGTATGGCTCAACCGCCTGATCGAGCAGTTCCCGCGCTTCGTCTGGCTCAATCCCGAGCCCGAAGGGCTATGGCAATACCGGCAGTCGGTGACGGTGATCAACCAGATCATGAAGTCGCGCATGTATCCGGTCACGCTCGGCGGACTCGAGCAGGCGATGCGCCTGCTCTCTAAGTAACGCCACCGGGTCTGGGCTGCTGCCCCCTGTGTTTCAGGCGCGCAGCAGTCCGCCCAGCATTCCCCCCTGCCCGTCCGCCCGCCCGCGCCCGAACAGCGTGCGCGCCACGCGCTCGCTATCCAGCCCGAAGCTCTGTGCCGCTGCCGCGGCGATCAACCCATCCAGTTCCGTGGTCGGCGCCAGGTCGCGCCCCTGGTAAAGCGATCCCTGCGCCAGCCCCGGCCAGTCGGCCAGCACGCGCCCGCCCTTGACCCCGCCGCCCAGCAACATCGCCGCCGCGCCGGTGCCGTGATCGGTGCCGCCGGTGCCGTTGGCAGCGGCGGTGCGCCCGAACTCCGTGGCCACCACCACGGTGGTGCGCTCCCATGACGGGCCCAGCCCGTCGCGCAGTGCTGCCAGCAGGGTGTCCAGGGCCTTGAGGCGAGCCGCCAGGCGTGGCGCTTGCGCGCTGTGCGTATCCCAGCCGCTGGTCTCGATCATGGCAATGCGCGGCCCGTCCGCGCGCGCCAGGAAGCCGGCGGCAAGACGGCCGAGGCTGGCCGGGTCCTGGCGCGCACCGGCGTCGCCTGCCAGCCCGCGTGCCTGCATGGCCGCGTTCCAGAGCGGATGCAATTGCGGGTCCATCTCGTAGAGCTGCCCGACGCGGGCGAGCAGGTCATCAGGCGCTGACGGCAGTGCCGATGGCGCATAGGAGCCGACCTCCACCGGCCCGCGCAGCGCCGCCGGCACCGTGGGCGCGAAGGCGATGGCATTCTCGGGCCGCTTGGGCAGCAGGCTCACCAGCCGGTTCATCCAGCCATCCTTCACCTGGTAGGGCGCGGCGCCGCCGGTCTCCAGCACGTTCTGGCCGTCGAAGTGCGAACGCTCGCGATATGGCGATGCCACCGCCTGCACGAACAGCGCCTGCCCGGCGGCGTACATCCGTGCCGTTTCCGTCAGCGCGGGATGCAGCGCGAACGTGCCATCGAGCTTGGTGGCTTGCGCCGCATCGATGGCCAGCGCGCCACGCAGGCGGGCGTAACCAGGATCGGCGTAGGGAATGACCGTGTTCAGGCCATCGGCGGCGCCGCGCTGGATGACGAAGACGAAGCGCCGATCGGAATCGACGCTGGCGAGCGTGAGGCGCGGCAACGCAAGCATGGCGGCGGCGCCGCCCGTGACGCGGAGGAAATCTCGGCGGGAAAACATGGCAATCACCTCCGTTGGAAATCGGGCGACACCAGCAGCAAGGCCAGTGCGGTCTGCGCGCTTTCGGCACGCGCGATGGCGGCAGCGGTTGGTGCCGACAACGTGCCCGCAAGCAGCTTGGGGCCGAGTTCGCGCGCGTCGATCCGGTCGCCGACGCGCGCCGCCAGCCGCTGCGCCAGCTCAACCCGGCGCACCAGCGCATCGGGCGCGGCCCAGCTTGCGGCAATGTCGTCGTAGCCCGCTGGCGAGCCCGGCCGCCAGACCGGCTGTCCGAGCTGGGTCAGCATGGGCGCGAAGTGCAGTGCGCCCGCCTCGCGCAAACCCAACCCGCGCAAGGAGGAAAGGGTCCACTCCCACGGCGTCTTGAATTTTGCCGGCTCGCTGGCCCAGGCCTCGGGCGACTGCACCAGCGCGCGGTACATCTCGGGCAGCGCGCCACCACTACGCAGGTACGCCTGCGACAAGCGCGCCACCAGCGCGGGCGGCGGCGCATCGGAGACGAAGTGGCGCACCAGCTTGGTGGCCAGGTGATTGGCCGTGGCCTCGCTCTGCGCAAGATCATGCAGCACGGCCAGCGCCTGCGCCTCGCCCTGCTGCGGGTAGCTGCGGCCGAGGATAGTGCGGGTGCCAGGCTCATGCACGCGCGCGCGGAACTGGAAGCGCCCGGGCTCGCCGTCTTCGCGCGCGCCCAGGCCGCCGATGCTCCAGCCGGTCAGCGCGCGAGCGAACTCGGTCACGTCGGCTTGCTGGTAGCCACTGCGCACGCCGAGCGTATGCAGTTCCATGATCTCGCGTGCGAGGTTTTCGTTCAATCCGAGCTGGCGCTCAGGTGCGCGCTGCGCCGCCACCCGCGCGGCCATGCTGTCGGGGCCGATCGAGCGGACCTGGTCCAGGAAGACCTGCATGGCGGGATGGCGCTCCACCGCGACCAGCATGTCCTCGAAGCGTCCGAGCACATGGGGACGAATCGCCTCGGCCTCGAAGGCGCCGGCCAGCGCGGCGACGGCCGGCTTCTCCACCGACACCGCAAAGTGATTGGACCAGAAATGCACCAGCCGCTCGACGAATGGCGCTTGCGTGACCAGCGCACTGGTCACGCGCGCGTCGACGGCATCCCGATAGGCCTCGCGCGTCTCGCGCTGCAATTGCTGGCGCGCCGCGGTCTTGGCGTCGGCCTGCGCCTGGCGCACCTCGCGCTGCTGGGCGCCGAACTCGCCGGCCAGCGCGGCCGTATCCGGCTGCGCGCTCCAGGCCGCCGGCCTGGCCTCGTAGTGCTCGAACTGGCCCAGCAGCCAGCCACGCGGATCGGCTGGCAGCGGCTCGTCCGGGCGCGCGCCCAGCCCGAACCGGTTGACCGCGACAGCCGCGGCCGTCATGGCGGTGTTTGTCATGCGTTGCTCCCCTGGGAAGTGCCTGCTGGCTTTGTCGCTATCACTTTGTCGTTATCACTATCGCTATCGCCATTGCCATCGTGGTCGTGGTCGATCGCCGCATCATGGCGCCGCCTTCGCGGGCCGCGCCTGGCCGGTGCGCAGCGGGCCGCGCTGGACCAGTGCATCGGCCAGCGTCTGCCTCTCCTCGGGCGACAGCGTGGCGGCGAAATCCACCACGCTGCTTTCCAGGCGGGCACGCACCGCGGCATCGGCCTCGCGCGTGCGGGCCAAAGCCGCCGCCAGCGCGTCGCGCTCGAACTGCGGCTGCCGCAGCAATTGCTCCACCTGGTGGCGACCGTCGCGCGCGGCGTCCACATCGGCCCCCGCGGCACGGCGCGCCGCGCGCAAGCCTTGCAGGAATTGCCTGCGCTGCTCGGCCTCCAGCCCGTCGGCGGCAAAACGCAGGCCGCGCGGCTGCGCGGCCGCCTGGCGCTCCACGGCGTACCAGCGATAGCCGCCACCACCAATCGCGCCCAGCAGGAACACGTTGACCAGCACGGATACCGCCAGCGCTACCTTGAGCCGCTTCGGCGTACGCTCGTTCATTCCTCGCTCCCGTTATGCGCCATGCCGCCGAAGCCAGTCGGGGCGTAGGGCAGATCGATAGCGGCCGGCGCCGGCACCGTGGCCAGCACGGCCGAGACCAGCAACGCGCCTGCCAAGGTGCCGGCCAGGCCGACGCCGGCCAGGCCCAGCCCGGACCACCACCACGGCGCGCGCGGCGCGGGCGCGCTCGCCGCAATGCGGCGCTGCAACGCCATCTCCGGCGCGGCCACCTGATGCGCGGCCAGCAAGCGGTCGAGCGCGGCGGCTTCGGCCAGCGCGCCAAGATGCCCGGGCGCGCTGGCCATGGCCTGGCCCGCGGCTCGCTCCGCTTCGGGCCAGCGTGCCGGATCGGCGCCATAGCTCTCGGTCAGTGCGCGAAATCTCTCGGGTGTCATCGCAAATCCCCATGATGGCCGTCTTGCATGAGCAAATCGCGCAAGTTGCGGCGTGCGCGAGCGAGCAGGCTTTCCAGCGCCTCGATACTGATGCCCATCAGCGCGGCGGCCTCGCCATTAGGCAACTCCTGGTAATACTGCAGCACCAGCGCCTCGCGCTGGCGCGCGGGCAGCTTCGCCAGCGCCGCGCCTACGCGTGCGCCCTGCGCCACCGCATCCAGCGCTTCCTCCGGCCCGGCCCCGGGCGCCGCCTGCTCGGGCACCGGCTCCACGGCCTGCTCGCGCGCGCCGCGCAAGCGGTCGTAGCAAAGGTTCAGCGCCACACGATGCAGCCAGGTGTCAAAGCGCGCCCGCCCGGGTTGCCAGCGCGCGGCGTGCTTCCACAACCGCACGAAGACTTCCTGCGCCACGTCTTCCGCTTCGCCGCGGTCGCCCAGCATGCGCGTGGCCAGCGCCAGCACACGCGGCAGCTTGCGCGCGACCATTTCGCGCACTGCGGCTGCATCATGCCTGCCGACCCGCGCCAGCAGCGCATCGTCCGGATCTGTGTCGCTCAATGGATGTGGTTCCGCGTTGCCGGTTCGTCCTTCTCGCAAGCCGCGCCCCCCTGGGGCGGGCGCGGCTTGCCTCGTCAGTAAACAAAAACCGGCGCGCGATAGTGGTAGTAAGCGGGCCGGGCCGGCACGATCACACAGCCAGACAACGTGACGGCGACAAGCGCCGCGATCAGAAGGCTTTTCATCGGTTACCCCTTGCTGTGGTGACTGCCATCACACTTGACGAATGCCATGCCGCTCATGGCGCCCAATGCCCTTCGACCCAGCGCCATTGCGGGCCACGCGCCACCCAGTGCCCCGGCACCCAGCGGTAGCCCGCCCTGGCCGGGCGCCAATGGCCGCCCACCCAGACGTAGGCGCCATTGCGCCATTGCCAGTGGCCCGGATCCCAGACATAGCCGCCACGCGCGGGCGGCAGGACCTCCTGGCGCATCGGCGGAGGCGCCGTGGGTGCGATCACGATGGTTTGAGCGAATGCCGGCGCCAGCGCGAACGCCGCCGTCACGGCGACGCCCAGGCGGGCAAGGCTAGATGAGAGGGGCATTGATCTGCGCATGAGAAGCTCCAGTCCACAATCCACAGCCTGGCGCGGTTTGCGCGCAGGCTTGTCATGTTTGTCTGTCTGTCTCTTAAACGCAGTCGGGCGGAAAAAACCGTCGCGGAAAAGCGTAAGTTTTGATTACAGCGGCGGCGCGCGGCTCACGCCACCACGTCGACGCCTTCCATCACCCACTGGCGAAAGGTCTGCAGCGCCGGCAGATGCTGTTTCTGCTCGGGATAGCAAAGGTAGTAGCCCTTCTTGCTCAGCACCCGCGCCGGATGCGCCACCACCAGCACGCCGGTGGCAAGCTCTTCCTCGATCAGGCAGCGCGGGATCAGCGCGATGCCGAGCCCCGACATCGCCGCCTGCGTCAGCAGCGAGAACTGGTCGAAGCGCGCGCCGCTCCATGCCTTGCGCGTCGCCACGCCAAGCTCGGCGAACCAGTCGGGCCAGGCTTCGGGTACGGTGGTGTGATGCAGCAGGGGAAAACGCAGCAGCGCAGAGGGCACGCGCGCCATGCCTTCCGGCTCGCCGGCCAGCAGGGCCGGGCGGCACACGGGCAGCACTTCGCGGCCAGTCATGTAGTCGGCAAGGCTGCCAGGCCACATGCCGTCGCCGAAGCGGATGGCGGCATCGAGGTCGGGCTGGGAAAAATCGTAGCCCTGTGCGTGCGGGACGAATTCAAGGCTGACGTCGGGATGCTTCTCGAAGAACTGCGGCAAGCGCGGAATCAGCCACTTGGCGCCCAGCGTGGGCATGCTGGCGATATGCAGGGTGCCGCCGCGGCCCTGCCTGGCGATCAGTTCCACCGTGGCAGCCTCGATCTCGGTCAGGCTCGGGCGGATGCGGTCCAGGTAGCGCTGGCCGGCATCGGTCAGCATCAAGCGCTGGCGCACGCGCTCGAACAGTTCCACGCCAAGGAAGGCCTCCAGGCTGCGCACCTGCTTGCTCACGGCACCCTGGGTGACGTGAAGCTCCCGCGCCGCCGTGGTGAAGCTGTTGTAGCGTGCGGCGGCCTCGAAGGCCTGCAATTCAGTCAGCGACGGACATAAGCGTCGCATAGATAACCCCTTACTTCACTACCAAACGGAATGATCGCACGATTTTATTTCGTTTGCGGTGTGCCCGCACGAACAAGCAGAATCAGGGAAGCCGTTCTTTTCCGCGCTTTCGCCGCTTTCACAGCTTTAATCGCTCTCCTTCTCTCCTCCCTCCAATCAGGAACCGAACCATGCAACGCCGTAACATGCTCCGCCTCCTTGCCGCCGCCACTGGCGCCGCCGCCGCCGGCCTGTCGCTGTCGGCCGCTGCCCAGGGCACGTACCCGACCAAGCCGATCTCGCTGGTTGTGCCGTTCCCGGCAGGTGGCACCACCGACATCGTCGCGCGCATCGTGGCCGACAAGCTCGGCCAGCAACTGGGCCAGACCGTGGTGGTGGACAACCGCGGCGGCGCCGGCGGCAGCATCGGTACCGGTTACCTGGCCAAGGCCGCGCCGGACGGCTACACCCTGGGCATCGCCACCGCTTCCACGCACGGCATCAACCCGGCCGTGTACCCGCGCCTGTCGTACGACGCCACCAAGGACTTCACCACCATCACCAACCTGGCTTCGGTGCCCAACGTGATGAGCATCAACCCGGCGGTGAAGGCCAACGACATGAAAGCCTTCATCGCGCTGGCCAAGGCCCAGCCGAACAAGATGGCCTACGGCTCGGCCGGCAACGGCAGCGTCTCGCACATGATGGGCGAGCTGTTCAAGATGAGCAGCAAGACCGAGCTGCTGCACGTGCCGTACAAGGGCGTGGGCCCGGCGCTCAACGACGCGCTGGCCAACCAGGTGCAGGTGCTGTTCGACAACCTGCCGTCCTCGCTGCCGTTCATCGAAGGCGGCAAGCTGCGCGCCCTGGCCGTGGCCTCGCCCAAGCGCGTGCCGGCCCTGCCCAATGTGCCGACGTTTGCCGAACTCGGCCTGCCTGAAGTCAACGACGCCGCCTGGTTTGGCCTGATCGCACCGGCCAACCTGCCCGCCGACGTGCAAGCCAAGCTGCACGACGCCACCGTCAAGGTACTGGCGCTGCCCGAAGTAAAGGCTAAGCTGGAAAAGCTGGGCGCGGTGCCGGTTGGCAACACGCCGGCGCAATTCGCCGCGCAGATCAAGTCCGAAGTGGCGAAGAACAAGCGCATCGCCGCCGCAGCCAAGATCACCCTGGATTAAACGACGCACATCATGACGGAAGCAGACCGAAAGACCGGGCTCAGCCCTTACCTCCTGCAACTGCCGCAAGGCGAGAGCAGCCCGCTCTTTCTCGATTCGCCGCATAGCGCCACCAGCTACCCGGCCGATTTCCGGCCGGCGGCCGGCTTGCCCCTGCCGCTGCTGCGCCAGGCAGAAGACACCTTCGTCGACGAGTTGTACGCCGACGCTCCCGCACGCGGCATTGCGCTGCTGTGCGCGGGCTTCCCGCGCAGCTACCTCGATGCCAACCGCGGCATCGAGGAAATCGACGAAGCCGTGCTCGACGCGCCCTGGCCCGGCCCGCGCCAGGAAACCTCCAAGACCCGTCTTGGCAAGGGCCTGGTGTGGCGCGTGCTGGATACCGGCGAGGCCATCTACGACCGCAAGCTGAGCGTGGCCGAGGTGCAGGCGCGCATTACGCAGTACTACCTGCCCTACTACGCGCAACTGCAAAAGCTGGCCGACCAGGCCATCGCCACGCACGGCAGCGCCTGGCACATCAACTGCCACTCGATGCCCAGCCAGGCGGCGCAGTACGCCACCGAGCATCCCGGGCTGCAGCATCCGGACTTCGTGGTGGGCGACCGCGACGGCACCACCTGCGACACGCGCTTCACGGACCGCGTGGAAGGCGTGCTCAAGGACATGGGCTACGACGTCTGGCGCAACCACCCCTACAAGGGCGTGGAAATCGTGCGCGTGGTGGGCCAGCCGGCGCAAAAGCGCCACAGCCTGCAGCTTGAGATCAACCGCAAGCTGTACATGGACGAAGTCGGCCTGGTGCACAACGCGGGCTTCGGCAAGCTGAAGGCAGACCTCAACGCGCTGCTGGACGACCTCAAGGCCTTCGTCAAGACGATCTGAGCGGGTTCAGCGTTTTCGCATTCGAAGGCGTTGAACACCGCGAGGCCCGCCGCGCATGGCGTGGCGGGCCTCACTGGCAAGCGCGCCGGGCTCACTCGTGCCGCACTCGAGTATCACCCCTCGCGCCGCCATCCCCGGGCGGCCCGTGCAGCCGGGCAAAACACTGCCCTGTGCTGCCCTACGCTGCACTCTGCTGCACATCCCGCATGCATTCCCTTCGGGTAGAACCCTTAAGTCGGGAGATTTCGGAACTTTGCCGCATGGGTTTCCTCTATCATGGCAGACCTTTGCCAACCCCTTACGCTCCAAAGCAAGACGATCCCGTGATCCGACGAATCTCTGACCTCCTCAGCAGCCGGCTGTGTGCGTTCGCTGCTGCAGTGGCAGGTGCGATCGCCCTGGTGGGCTGCGCCGATACCCCGCTCAATGATCGCGACGCCGTGGTGTCTCCGGGCATCGCCACCCCGGCAGCCGCTGCCAACTCCGCATCCACCCGCCC